>JANOLP010000001.1:0-8479 GCA_031419835.1 Pseudomonadota bacterium
GGCTTGGCGTAAACGGCAAGGTTCAAATTCACATGGGGCAGCACGGCATAGCCCATTCGGATCTGTATTACATCGGCACGCCACCGGACGCAGCGCTGAGCAATTCAGGGGTAGTGGATCACGTCGCCTTTCTGGCGCAAGAGCCGACCGAATTCCGCCAACGCCTGGACGAATTGAAGCTTGGTTACCGTTCCCGAAAATTGCCAGACTTCGGCCTCTTCCAGATGTTTATCAAAGACCCCGATGGGCTGACAATCGAATTGAACTTTTTCGGACTTAAGGAACAACCCGATTGGGGTGGGGAAGATTACTCGCAAATGCCCAAAACAACGTGATTGGATTGAACAGATCATGTGAAGCAGCTTGCGCTGCTTAAGCCTTCAATTCGAATGCTTGGAGAGGTGCGTGGATACTGTATCTCAGGCCATGCCATACCGTGAATCACCGCAAATGCGGCGCATGACCATGATTGTTTTCGAGTCCGATCATTACCGGCTTGCAGTATACTTCTCACATGGCAAAACACACGCTCACTGAATGGTTTGAAAGTCCGCTCGGCGCCTATGTGATGGCTCGGGAGCAGGCTTATTTCGACGAGGTCGTCGCGGACATTTTTGGGTTTAATGCAATGCAGTTTGGTTTGCCGGCCTATGATTTCTTGCGCACTAGCCGCATGCCTTTTAAGTTCAGCGTCGCGCCGGATGCCGGGGGAACTTTGCGGGCGGCCGGCGAGGCATTGCCCGTGGCGACGCAAAGTATGGATCTTGTTGTGTTGCCGCACGTGTTGGAATTCGCTGCTGAGCCGCATCAGATTTTGCGCGAAGTGGATCGCGTGATGATGCCGGAAGGGCGGTTGATCATCGTTGGATTTAATCCTTGGAGTTTGTGGGGGCTGCGCCAGGCGTTTAGTTTTCAGGAAGATTCGCTGCCATGGAGCGGGCGGTTCATTTCGTTGGTGCGTTTGAAGGATTGGTTGTCGCTGCTGGGTTTTGATGTGTCGGCCGGACGCCTCGCTTGTTATTCGCCGCCGTTCGTCGCGGAAAAATGGCTGACGCGATTTGATTTCATGGAGCGCGCCGGCGATCGCTGGTGGGGCGTGGCTGGCGGCGTGTATATGTTGCAAGCAATTAAGCGGGTGCAAGGTATGCGCCTGATTACGCCAAAGTGGGCGACACGTCCTACGCGACAAGGCATGGCTCAGGCGGCGCAGCGCGCGGCGCGCGTATCAACCGGTTTGCCGCATAACGTGATTCCCCTACGAAAAGAATAACGATGGGTGAAAGAAATTTCTAGCGAAATAGTCGATATATTTTCAGATGGTGCATGCAAAGGCAATCCCGGTCCGGGCGGCTGGGGTGCGGTGTTGCGTTTTGGCGATCAGGAAAAAGAAATTTTTGGCGGCGAGCCGCAGACGACTAACAACCGTATGGAAATGACGGCGGTGATTGAGGCGCTCAGTCAGTTAAAGCGCGCGAGTAAAGTGCGGGTTTATACCGATTCCCAATACGTTCAAAAAGGCATCAGCGAATGGCTGCCGAGCTGGAAGGCGCGCCGCTGGCGCACCGCGGCCAATCAGCCGGTGAAGAATGTCGACCTGTGGCAACGCTTGGATGTACTTGCCGCGCAGCATGATGTTGAGTGGCTGTGGGTTAAGGGCCATGCGGGACATCCCGAAAACGAGCGCGCCGATGCGCTCGCCAATCGCGGCATCGGTAAAACTTAATCATGCGGCAAATTATTCTCGATACGGAAACAACGGGGCTTGACCCGGCACAAGGCCATCGCATTATCGAGCTCGCGGGTGTTGAAGTTTTGAGTCGGCGCATGACCGGCAATCACTTTCATCGCTACTTAAATCCGCAACGCAAAAGCGACGAAGCGGCGAAACAAGTGCATGGGATCGAAGACGATTTTTTGCTCGACAAGTCCAAGTTTCCGGAGATCGCAAAAGAATTTATCGACTATATTTCCGGTGCGGAATTGATTATTCACAACGCGCCATTCGATCTTGCATTTTTAAACAATGAGCTTGGACTGGCCGGTTTCAAAACCGTACAAGATTACGCTGGCTGCGTGACCGACACCCTCGTGGTGGCTAAAGAACTTCATCCCGGCAAGCGCAATAATTTGAATGCATTATGCGATCGCTATCAGATCGACAATAGCAAACGCACGTTGCATGGTGCCTTGCTCGATGCCGAATTGCTCGGCGAAGTTTATTTGGCGATGACGCGCGGGCAAGAGAGTTTGATCATGGATTTGGAAGCCCCGCACGCCGACGAAGAAAGCGAAAGCGTGATCGTCGCGGACATGGTCATTCGGCATGCAAGCGGCGCGGAATTGGCCGCTCACGAGCGCGTATTGGCGAATATTGCTAAGGAAAGTAAAGGAACGGCGCTGTGGCATACGCTAACGGCATAGACGCGAACGAGCGCGATCGAGATTCCAGCTTATTATGATTAGCCCGTCGAGTTTTGTTTTGCTAGGCGAAAGTGAAATTGGCGGTTTGGGTGCACATAAAATTGCGAACGTAGCAACATAAATTATAAAGAGCCGTAGTGAGTTAAGAATTGCGGCAAAGTGTGAGAGTATTTTTTTAAGGCGGGTAAGAATTTTTCAATCCATAAAAATGGCGTTGGTCGCTGCTGAACGGACGATATGGGCGTTTTGCTTTTGCCTAGCGCAACTTGTTTTGGCGCCTGGCGCCGAAGCACAAAACATAGCGATTGTCATTAGCGAAGATACGCCGACCTATCGTAATGTCGCCGATACGGTGAGGCGCTTAGTTTCCCAACAAGCGCCGCCGACCGTTAAGCTTTTCACGCTTCCCGCCGAAGGTTTGCTCGTCGGCGAGCGCGAAATATTAAACGCCGATTTTTACAGCATAGCCATTGCCGTAGGTGCTCGCGCAGCCGGCATACTTGCCGATCTACGGGTAAAACCGCCAGTGCTCAATACGCTGATCCCTCGAGCGCTTTATGAGCAATTGCCGCGGGGTGATACGCCAGGCCACAATTCCGCGATCTATCTCGAGCAACCGCTGTCGCGGTACCTGGAACTAGCTCGCTTAGTGCTGCCCGGCAAGACCCGCCTCGGCTTCGTTCATGGGCCACAATCTGCCTATTATTGGGCGGAATTGGAGCGTCAGGCAGGGACGAAAGAATTCAGTCTTGTAGCCGAAAGGATCGAGCGTACAAGCGACCTTGGCCCAACGTTGCGGCGCATATTTTCGCGCGCGGATTTTCTCTTGGTTCTGCCTGACGCCGAACTATTTAATCGCACAACGATTCCAAAGATGTTGCTTTCGAGCTACCATTCGCGACGGCCGGTGATCGCATTTTCGGCCGCATTGGTTAAGTCTGGCGCGCTTGCGGCGGTATTTACCTCGCCGGAAAATTTGGCGAGACATATTGCCGAAGTGGTACTCAAACTTCAATCCGAGGGCAAATTCGTGCTGCCGCCACCACAGTATCCAATCTATTGGAGCGTTAGTGTGAATCGCCAGGTAGCGAATTCCCTTGGCTTAGCCATCGCGCCTGATCAGGATCTACAAGCTAAACTAAGTCGAATAACAGAGGACGATCGATGAAGGGCTGGAGTATCAAATGGCGGGTATTGCTATTGGCGCTTGTTCCGCCCATTGTCATTTCCTTACTGCTGGCGCTGTACTTTACCAAGGTGCGCGTCGGCGAAGTGCAGCAATCGCTGCGCGATCGCGGTCATGCCTTAGTACGACAACTTGCCCCAGCATCGGAATATGCATTATTTACTCGAAACCGTGAAATTTTGCAGGAGCTCGCTGATGCAGTGAAGCGCGAAGTGGATGTGAGCTTGGTGACGATTTCCGATGGTGCGGGTCAGTTTTTGGCGGTCAGTGGCGATCTGGAGCAGCGGCAAATTTTGACCGAGAAACCCAAAGGCATCAGCCTTGGTCTGCTTGATTATCCAGAGCTGCTGTACTTCAGTGAGCCAATTCGGCAGTCGCGCATGCGCCCCGACGATATCGCGGAGCAATCGTTCGATGCACCCCATACCAGAGAAATAAATAAAACCGTTCTTGGTTGGGTCAACATTACGATGAGTAAGGACACAACCGTTCAGCGTCAGCAAGAGATCTTGCGCAACAGTGCGCTGATGGTTTTGGGTGGAATCTTACTCACGGGATTGCTGGCGTTGCGTCTGAGCGTTGGCATCACTCGGCCAATTCGGCGTCTAGTTACGGCGGTCGATCAAATCACGCAAGGCGATTTAAGCGTTCACCTGCCGGATCGCGCCGGCGGCGAGCTGTCGGCATTGGCGCGCGGGGTTAACTCGATGGCGCAGTCGCTCAAGGCTGCGCAGGAAAACCTGCAAGAAAAAGTCGATCATGCAACGGCGCAAATAACCTATCAGGCGAGCCACGATACGTTGACTGGCTTGATCAACCGGCGAGAATTCGAAACCCGCTTACAACGCGCGCTGTTAAGCTCGCAGCAGCATGGCAAGGTGCATTCGTTGTTCTTCATCGACCTCGATCAATTCAAGATCGTCAACGATACTTGTGGTCACAATGCAGGCGATGAGCTTTTGCGCCAAATTGCACACCAATTGCGGCAAAAGATTCGTGAGCGCGATACGTTAGCGCGCATTGGTGGCGACGAATTTACAGTGCTGCTGGAAAATTGTGGGCTAGACGATGCCGTGGAAGTTGCGCAGCAATTGCGCGAGACGGTGCAAAATTTTCGCTTCGCCTGGCGCGAGAAGTTTTTTGCGATTGGCGCTTCGATCGGTGTGGCGATGATTTCTAATGTCAGCGAGAGTGCCGCAGTGTTATTGAGCCAAGCTGACGCGGCCTGCTATACCGCCAAAGATTTGGGTCGCAATCGCATCTATGTATTTAATGAAGACGATGCTTCCCGCAATGCGCGGGTTGGTGCGATGGAGTGGGTAACGCGCATTACCCACGCGTTTCAGGAAGATCGTTTCGTGCTGTATTGTCAATCGATTCTGCCGTTACGCGGCGCGAAGGAGGGCGATCCCTATTATTACGAAATTTTGCTACGTATGCGCGGTGAGAACGGTGAAATTATTCCGCCTATGGCATTTATTCCGGCAGCCGAGCGCTTCAACCAAATGCATGCACTCGATCGTTGGGTGATCAAGGAAAGTTTTTCGGTGTTGCGTCGCTTGATGCAAGGTCAGCGCGGCGGATTGATGACAGTTTTTTCCATAAACTTATCCGGCGCATCGCTTTGCGACGAAAAATTTTCCATATATCTGCAAGAGCAACTGACACATTTCGATATCCCGCCACGCAATATTTGTTTTGAAATTACCGAAACCGCCGCGATTAGCAACCTGACCCAAGCGGTGATGTTGATTCAACACTTCAAACGGCTTGGTTGCAAGTTTGTGCTCGACGACTTTGGTGCCGGACTATCGTCATTCAATTATCTAAAGCATTTGCCGATTGATGGCATCAAGATCGACGGCCTATTCGTCAAAGGCATGGCAACGAACCGCATGGATCTGACCATGGTCGAAGCGATTAACAATATCGGCCACGCGATGGGTTTGACGACCACTGCAGAATTCGTTGAAGACGACGCGATCATGCGCAAGCTGCTCGATCTAGGAGTCGATTACGCCCAGGGGAACTGGGTTCAACGTCCGCGCGCGCTGGAAGAATGGTTTTCGAACGACGGCGAAAGCAAGCGCAATGTGGATTTGAAACTTCGTCTTATAGGCCGCCCTGGCGAGCAATAATCTTCAGCCACTTTATAATGGACGTCTAAATCGCATCTCGGTGCGTTTCTGCAGGCATTGGCATCCAGGCAACAGAGTAAACAACTTTCTTTATTGACGCGCGGGTTCATGAACGTAGTGGGTTTCGCCGGTTACTCCGGCAATGGCAAAACAACGTTGATCGAGGCGGTTATTCCGCTATTGGTTGCGCGCGGTTTGCGGGTATCGTTGGTCAAACACGCGCATCACAGTTTCGACGTCGATCAGCCCGGCAAAGATTCGTATCGTCATCGCACGGCCGGCGCTGCCGAGGTATTGGTCGCCTCGCAGCAACGCTGGGCGTTGATGCGCGAACTGAGGCAAGAGACTGAGCCAACGTTGGATGAGCATCTCCAGCGGCTGTCTCCCTGCGATGTGGTGCTGGTCGAAGGCTTCAAGCATGCGCCGATTGCCAAGATCGAGGTTCACCGCGCCGCCGTAGCAACCCCGCTGTTGTTCCTCAATGATCCACATATCATCGCGATCGCGACCGACGCGATGCTCGAAACGCGCTTGCCGCAACTTGACATTAACAACGCGGCAGAGATCGCCGAATTTATTTGCGCTACGATTGGAAAAATCGCAGTACCGATTAGCAAAAAATTACACAGCCAATCATGATCAAAATTTTGTATTTCGCACGTATTAAGGAAAGTTTAGGTGTCGGCCAGGAATCGATCGATATCCCGAAAGATGCTACTACGGTGGCTTCGCTCACCACATGGTTGCGCCTGCGCGGCGCTAATTGGCAGACCGAGCTCGCGCCGGGAAAAGCGCTGCGCGTCGCAGTGAATCAGGCGATGGTCGGCATGGAAGCGTCGATTAAAGACGGCGATGAAATCGCGTATTTTCCGCCGGTGACCGGAGGCTAGAATGAGCGTTCGCGTACAGCCGCAAGACTTCGATATCGGTGCCGAAATCGCCACATTGCGCAAAGGTAACGCCAAGATCGGCGCGATCGCCAGCTTCATCGGATTGGTGCGCGACATCAACGAAGGCGATCAGGTGGCGACGATGACGTTGGAACACTATCCCGGCATGACGGAAAAAGCGCTGGAAGAAATTGTCGCGCAGGCCAAATCGCGCTGGGATGTCTATGATGCGTTGGTCGTGCATCGGGTTGGGCGATTGTTACCGCTTGATCAAATTGTGTTGGTGGTTGTCACCAGTGCCCATCGCGGCGATGCGTTTGCCGCATGCGAATTCCTGATGGACTACTTAAAAACTCAAGCACCGTTCTGGAAAAAAGAAGACACCGAAAAAGGTGCGCGCTGGGTCGATGCGCGGGAGTCGGACGATGCCGCCGCCGCGCGCTGGAAGAAAGTTTAATTGAGTTTGGGAGAAATCTTAGCGCGTTGGGCACTCGTGATCGGATTCGGATTGCTCGGATTTGTTACAGGGCTCGCGGCGTTGATGATTGTGATTATGCCGCAACCGGGCAATGTTCCTTTGTTATCGCTCGTTGCGGTTGTTAGCAGCGCGATTGCAGCTTATTTTTGGCTCGGCGTAAGGCGCAAAAAGTAATTGATGTATGCCTGTAGAACCAGTATTGATGCGGCTCTACAGGCAATATCCCCCTGAATTTTAAGGCCTGACTTCTTCCGGCGTACGATTCTCCGACAGCGCCGTAGAGTTCTTATTTAAACGAAATACCAAGGGCTTTACCTCAAAACTTTGTTTGGGAAGTTCCGCCTGAGCGACCGCATCGGTCACCAAATAATGCTTCGGCGACAGATCGCAAATCGGATCGGTATTCGTCGCATCTTGCGTCAACATGTACGCCTGACAACGGCAACCGCCGAAATCTTTCGTTTTATCGGGGCAGGAACGGCACGGCTCTTTCATCCAACTATCGCCGCGATAAATATTGAACGCTTGCGAGTCGTACCAAATTTTATCCAGCGCCATATCGCGCACGTTGGGGAAGTTGATGCCGGGCAACATGCGCGCTTCGTGGCACGGCAATACCATGCCGTCCGGTGCGATGTTGATGAAAATGTTGCCCCAGCCGTTCATGCAAGCCTTCGGCCGCGTGGCGTGATAATCGGGCACGACGAAGAAGATTTTCATCTTGTCGCCGACGCGTTTGCGGAATTCGTTGACGTAGGCTTCTGCTTTGTTCAACTGCTCGTGGGTCGGTAACAGTTGATCGCGGTTTAGGAAACTCCAACCATAGTATTGCGTGTTGGCGAGTTCGACATAATCCGCATCCATCTCTTCCGCCAAACCCAAAATCTTATCGATGTGGTCGAGATTCATGCGATGCAGCACGACATTCAACACCATCGGATAGTCGTATTCCTTCACCATACGCGCGATCTTTTTCTTCAGATCGAAAGTCTTGGTGCTGGAAAGAAAATCATTCATCTCCTTGGTGGAATCTTGGAACGAGACTTGGATATGATCCAAGCCGTTGTCCTTCAGGCGCTTGATGCGCGCTTCGTTCATGCCGACACCGGAGGTCAGCAGGTTGGTGTAGAAGCCGAGTTTATGCGCCTCGGCGACAATCTCTTCAAGATCATCGCGCAGCAGCGGTTCGCCGCCGGAGAGGCCGAGTTGCACCACACCCATCTTTCGCGCTTCGGTGAGCACGCGAACCCATTCGGCCGTGGTAAGCTCTTGATCGTATTTGGCGTAGTCGATCGGGTTGTAGCAATACACGCAATGCAGCGGGCACTGATAGGTCAACTCAACATTGAGCCACTGCGGATAGGGA
>JANOLP010000002.1:0-8359 GCA_031419835.1 Pseudomonadota bacterium
GTCGCCAATCGTGAAAGCGGCAAGCTGATTTCCGCAGAGAAATTCATCTACGCTAACTGGGCCGACAAAATCGATTTGGAAACCACTCGCCCGGTTGAAGTAGTGAAGATGCGTCCGACAGCAACCAACAAAGCCGACGGCGTTTGCCCGAACTTGGTTGGCGGCAAAAACTGGCAGCCGATGTCGTTTAACCCGAAAACCGGCCTGGTCTACATGAAAACCAACAACATTTGTATGTCGATGAAAGACATTGATGTTGAATACAAGCGCGGTCAGTTCTATTTGGGTAAGGACTTCGCGTTTATGCCCTCGCCACAAGGCACGCCAGGCGCACTGGTCGCTTGGGATCCGGTTGCTCAGAAAAAAGTCTGGTCGATCGATCACAGAATGCCGCTTAACGGCGGCACGTTGTCGACCAGCGACCTGGTGTTCTATGGCGACATGGAAGGCCAGTTCAACGCAGTGGATGCCAAGTCCGGCAAAAAACTGTTGTCGTTTAATGTTTCGTCCGGTGTGGGCCCCGGCGCCGCGTCGTTCATGATCGATGGCAAGCAATACGTCGCCATCGTCGTCAGACGCACGGTAACCATTCCTGCCTTCATCGGCGCGGAGGGTAAAGACATCATCAACGCCACGCCTGAAGGTTGCATGATGTTTGTGTACTCGCTGTAACAGTTCTTACCCGCCACGCCGCTTGCTGCGGCCGATGAGCCGGCAAGGAAATTGCGCGTTTGCACCGACCCCGATACCTTGCCGTTTTCCAAAAATCACAGCGGCCAACGCGGCGTTTATCTCGAATACGCCGACCTAATCAGCCAGGAATTAAAACGTCCCATTGAGCACGTTTGGGTCGTCACTATTTACGGCGAGCGCGCGATTCGCGCTTCGCTACTTTCCGATCGTTGCGACATCATGTTGGGTTTACCGCAAGACGGGAACACGGGTCCTAAGCTCATCATAATTATTGCGCGCACTGCCATGGCCCGGATGCTGTGACCGGAGAAAAGCGACAAAATCTGCGTAACTTATCGAAGAAATACGGCGAGCGCATGAACGAAATTTTCGCAACGACCATGGCAACCGGCCGCGTGAGCAAAGGCATGCCGAAATGGGCGGGCGTGATCAGTGACGAAGAAATCGCCGCGATCAACGCTTACGTCGACACCGTACAAGAAAAATGATCTCCTGGTAGTTGGTAACTGATAAAGCCCGTCGCGCGCGGGCTTTTTTTATGCCTTGGCTGAGAGGCAATCCCAGTGCGGCTCCTGGCATATGTGCCTTCAGGATCAAGGCGGGGTGCGGCTCGTGGCGTGGTCATATATTGCCCGGTACTAACGATATCGACATTAAATTTTGTTTCTGTTAACGTTCATGTAGTCTGTCGTCTCAAATCTTGCCAGCCGTTTTCCGATCCTAATGTCGTTGCGTTGTTCGTTCGAATAATTCATTTTTGGGGGTTGCGATGTCTAAATTTTCACTAGTGATCAAATCTGTTGGTTCGGGTGTCGTGCTGGCGGTTGCCTTAATAGGTACGCAGAGCGCATTCGCCGCGAATATCAATATTCCGAAAAAGGGCGCCCATTGCGTCGACGATCCGAACTGCCACAATCGCTGGCACCACGACATCAAACCCGTCGCGACGGCCAAGCCTGGCGACGTTATCACCTTTGGTACGCGCGATGCGTTTGACGATGGCTTGACGCGCCAATCGTCCTCGAAAGATATTGCCGGCCTGAACTTGAATCTGGTTCATCCGATTACTGGGCCGTTGTTTGTCGAGGGCGCGGAAGCGGGCGATGTACTGGCGGTCGAGTTAGTCGACGTCAATCCAGACAAATTTGGGTACACGATTATCGTCCCCGGTTTTGGTTTCTTGCGCGATTTGTTTACCGAGCCGTTCATTGTTCGTTGGGATTTAACGCGAAATGGCGCGACGTCGCCGGACCTGCCCGGCGTGAAGATCAAGCTCGATGGATTTTTGGGCACGGTCGGCGTTGCGCCGGGACCGGAGCAAACCGTGGCGTGGAAAAAGCGTGAAGGCGATCTTGGCGCAGTGGGCGGCGTTGCGTTGCCGCCGGAGCCGAAAGAAGCGTTGCCTGCTGCAGTGTGCGGCGAAAATGGCAGCGCCAAAGACCTTTGCTTGCGCACCATCCCGCCGCGTGAAAACGGTGGCAATATGGATATCAAGCAAATGCAAGTCGGCACGACCATGCTATTCCCGTGTTACGTCAAAGGCTGCTTGCTCTCTATTGGCGACGTGCATTTCGCGCAAGGCGACGGCGAAGTATCCGGCACCGCAATCGAGATGGGTGCGACGGTGAAAGTGAAAATTTCGGTGCGCAAAGGCCTCGGCTCGCAAGTAAAAACCGTGCATTACGAAGGCGGCAAGCAACTGCATCGCATTACGCCGAATAAGTTTTATGCAACGGTGGGTTATCCGTTCAAACCCGCCGGCATGGTTCCGCCGACCCATAAGTATCTCGATGGCACGAAGCTAATGGGTTTGACGAATTTATCCGAAGATGTGACGTTGGCTGCGCGCGATGCACTGCTTCACATGATCGATTGGATCGTCGCCAATAAAGGCCTTTCGCGCGAACAAGCCTATTGCTTGGCGAGCGTCGCGGTTGATCTGCGCATCGGCAACTTAGTCGACGTGCCGAACTTCGCCGTGTCCGCGATTCTAGATCTCGGCGTGTTCACTAAAAAATAGTGAATAGGGCGAGACAAATATCCCGCCCGCGCTATGAATCGTCGTTCATTTTTCGTTTCCGGTAGCGCTTTGGCGGCGTGGGCGTTGCTCAGCGGCCATTCACCCTACCGGAAATTCCATATTTTTCGTAAGACGCGGCTCATCATTACCGCGCCCAACGACGACAAGCGCGCAGGCGTGGTTGCCGACGGCCTCGCGACATTTTTTTCCACCCATTGGAAAGACAGCAAACCGTCGTCCGGCCGCGCTCGAACGGCACCGGAGTTAGTTCGCGTGTTACGGACGAATCAGGTGGATTTCGCAGTTCTTTCGCAAAAAGAAGCCTCGGCCGCTCGAAACGGAGAAGGCCGCTTCGCCAAACAAGGCCCGGCGCCACTATGCGCATTGGCCGTATTCAAAGACCATGTGTTGGTGACGCGCGAGGACTTACTCAAACCGATCGCCGAGAAGATCATTGAACCGTTGCGGGCGAATTGGGCGGACCTCGATTCTGATTTATCTGGAATGGTTGAATCACCCTATGTCGGTCAGGCGCTCGGTATTCCGCTGCACAGCGTGGCGGCGCAGCTCTATCAGTGCCCGCCTACAAAAGCGCCGGCAGGCTAAAGGACGAAAATCAGCCAATAAAAAAGCCGACCCGCAGGTCGGCTTTTTTTATATCGCCATTACTTTACTGTATTACTTCTTTTCTTCAGTGGTAACGCCTTTGGCAGCATCAGCAGCGCCTTGAGCCGCATCTTTCACAGCGTCGGCAGCACCTTGAGCAGCGCTAGCGCCGGCGTCTTTTGCAGCATCGACGGCGCCAGTAGCAGCGTCTTTAGCTGCGTCCACAGCACCAGTAGCGGCATCCTTAGCAGCATCGACGGCGCCAGCAGCCGCCGCCGCAGGCGCTTCGACAGCAGGTGCTGCGGGTGCTTCAGCAGCAGGCGCTGGCGCAGCAACGGGTTCTTCTTTCTTGCCGCAGCCGGCAAGCGCAACAGCCAACAAAGCGGCGAGGAGGAGAGAGTGTTTCATATGTTTCCCTTACGTGAGTTAACAAAACTGTTTTGGTCATCTATTGCGACCGACTGAAAAATTCTACCAGGTCTAGAGAAATTTTCTAGATAAGCCTTGTATTGTATCAGTATTTTGCATCGATTTGCAAAAACACAACACTCGCCTGCATAAATATAACGCCGCTGCACCCGATTGCGGGCTATAAGCCTAAAATCGTCGCCGCGGCAGTCGGCTCTGTATAACCCCAGATTTCGTCGAAACGACGCTGCAAAAGTCCAGCGTTTGATTCGTCGTTGAACGCAAGTTGCGCGCGCGGGCGGTCAAAGTGGAAACGATGGACATAGTGAATTCCGTCGGCAATCACAAATCCATCGTGCACGCGCTTTGCCTCCGGCAAGGTGTGATGAATGCTGATTGCGTCGGGAAACTGCCGCAGCAAAATCATCATGCGCGTGCAATCGCGTTCGAGGTTGTCAGTTTTATGCAAAGCGATGTCGATACGATTACGCCGGTTGGAAAGCAAAAATACCTTAAGTCGATTGAAACGCTGCGCCGTGTTGTAACCGCCTTCGGCTAGATCGCGATCGAAAATCACGATGCGGCGCGCCGCCGCGGCGATGATTTCGTCGATCGCCAGGGAAAGCTCGGCGATGCCGTTGATGGGCTTGATGACCGCTTGCTCGACGAACTCTTGCATTATCATTCCTCCCTGCGCAGCGCGAGATAACCATTGCCGTACCATTCGCTAAGGAGCTTAAGGCTCGCTTGATCGACGGATCGGTTAGGCGCAGTCTTCCAACGATCGCACAATTCGCGCAAGAGCGCTGCCGCACTTGGCGGCGTGGCGACACATTCACCATTGATAAAGGTCCAAGCCTTATGGTTGAGCATCCGGCTTTTTAAGCTCAACGCAATCCCTCGTTGGGCGAGTTCGCGACGAAATTCTGACGCACTCATCCGCACTTCGGGGGCGTCAAAAATTACCTGGGCCTTGGGCTCGGTAAGATACACACCCAGAAACTGCGCGCAGGCATCGTTATTCCACGAGATTTTTTTAAGCATATTGCTGGTCTGCCGAATCATCGCTAGGCCGATTTCGCCGGGATAGCGCTGAGCCGGTAAATCCGGATCGCTGTAAATGCCATCGAGTTCGAGCTTATCTTGCAAGTAATTCAGAAAGTTGAATGCGAGTTCCTGTGCGGATGGCGCGCGAAAACCGATCGAATAGGTTGTACATTCCGATTCGGCGACGCCTTCATGGGCGAAGTTCGGCGGCAAATACAACATATCGCCCGGTTCCAACTGCCATTCTTGTTCGGCCTTGAAGTTTTTCAAAATTTTCAGCGGCAAATTAGGAATCAGCGTCAGATCCCGTTGCGCGGAAATTCGCCAGCGGCGTACACCTTCCCCCTGCAACAAAAAAACGTCGTAAGAGTCGAAATGGGGGCCAACGCTACCCCCCGGAACGGCGTAACTCACCATCAAATCATCAAGTCGCGCGTAAGGGATAAACGAAAATTGTTGCAGCAAATCCCGCCCCGCCGCGATGCAGTGATTGAGGTCTTGAATCAAGACTGTCCAGTCGGTTTTCGGCAACTGCTTGAGCTGCGCCTTCGAAAATGGCCCGCGTGCCATGCGCCACGCTCGCCGCTGGTGCGACACTAGGCGGGATTCAACTTCGTCGTCACTGGCCAGTTTCATTAAGTCAAATTTAGAAATCACGCCGTGAAAATTTGGCATCGCTTGGCGCACCAGCATTGGCTTTTTTTGCCAGAACTCGCGCAGGAATTGGCGTGGTGAGATACCGCCGAGGAGTGTTTTTAACATGAGGCCATTTTAAGCTACGCCACGCCATGCTCAAATCGCTGTTTTCTTGTACGCGCAATATTTGAGGTAAAATTCTCAAATCAAACTTGGTGGTGCAAGTTGATGCTCAGAGCGGGTGATGCGGCGCCGGATTTTGACTTACCTGATGCCGGCATGGAGATGGTCAGACTCGCCGATTTGCGCGGTAAGAGCAACGTTGTCCTGTATTTTTAACCGAAGGACAACATGCCAGCATGCACCCTTAGAGTCGATTGCCAGGGCGTGGTTCAGCATATTATTCGTAAGATAAATCCTAAGGGCCATGCCCGAGAAGTTCTAAATTTAACGAAAGAACTAAATTAATGATTATTGAAAAAAACTCCGTGGTGACGATCGCATATGCGCTGTCCGACATCGACGGCAACATCTTGGAAAAAAGCGAACCAGCGGTGAGCTATATTCATGGCGGCTACGACGGCATTTTCCTGCACGTGGAAGAAGCGTTGCACGGCAAAGCCGTCGGGCAGGAATGTACCGTGCGGCTTGAGCCGGACGACGCATTCGGCGAATACGATGAAACGCTCGTTCACGTCGAGCCGAAGAAAATGTTCCCGCCGGATGTGTCCGTCGGCATGCAATTCGAAGGCTCGCCCGAAGATGGCGATGAGGACGATATGATTCTTTATACCGTGACCAATATTGCCGACGATAAAATTGTTGTTGACGGCAATCATCCGCTTGCCGGCAAGACAGTGGATTTCAAATGCACGATTTTGGAAGTACGTGCGGCAACCAAGGATGAATTGCAGCATGGGCATGTTCATGGCGGGCATGGGCATCATCATTAGGCTGCCGCAAAACTACCGCAATAATTTATTGTCATTCCCGCGTAGGCGGGAATCCATTTGGCGAATTTTCTATCAACCGCCGTATGGATTCCCGCCTACGCGGGAATGACAGGATATCGATGGCCTGCGAGCCAGTATCCATGCGGCTCTCAAGGCATCACTAAAAAGTAAAAATATGGCTACCAGCACTTCAACTCGACGCCCCGACACGATCCGCTTAGGACCTTGGCACCAAGGCGCCGTGTATGGCGCGACCGCGTTACTCGTTCTGAGCGGTATCGTTTGGATCGTTCTGCACTATTTTATGGTCACCCAAGGTGAATTCGGCGAGACCCATCATCCGCTCGAAACGTGGATGCTGAAGCTGCACGGCGCAGCCGCGATGGCTGGGTTAATCATTTATGGTTCGTTACTTCCGATACACATCCGTCGCGCCTGGGCGATTCGCCGCAATATTTTTCTCGGCATCGGCCTTTTGGTTTTCATGTTGTTGTTAACCATAACCGGCTACTTGCTTTATTACGCCGGCGGAGAAGATACTCGCCCCGTCATCAGTATCGTTCATTGGGTCTTAGGTGTTGTGATTCCTGTGTTACTTGCGTGGCACGTCATATCGGGCAAACGCCGCAGCCGTATCGTGGGCGACACCGCATAAAACTTTTATAAGAAGAATAATTCCATGACGCTCGATATTCGTTGGCTCGCGCCCGTTGCAATCGTCGCATTTGTAAGCGCCGATAGCATGGCAGTTCCCTATATGAGTTTTGCGCAAGCTCAGGCGCTGATTTTTCCCGAGGCGAAGGAATTTGTGCCGGCGCCAGTGACGATGACGCCCGAGCAAATCGCGCTGATTGAAAAACGCTCCGGCGTGAAAGTGTTGGCGACTAACCAGCGCGTTTGGCTGGCGCAAGTCGACGGCAAAACGATCGGTTGGTTCATCATCGACGAAGTGTTGGGCAAAAAGGAATTCATGATTTACGGCGTCGGTATTGGAATCAATGGCGCCGTGCGGCAAATTCAAATCATCAACTACCGCGAAAACTATGGCTACGAAGTCAAAGGCGGAAAGTGGCGCGAGCAGTTTGTCGGTAAGACACTCGCCGATCCGTTAGAACTCAATGTCGATATCAAGAATATCAGCGGCTCAACCCTTTCTTCGCGCCATGTCACCGAAGGCGTCAAGCGCTTGCTTGCCTTCCAACAAGTTGTCTTGCGTCCATAAGCGTGGCTAGTATCTTGCCATGACGCTCGATATCCGCTGGCTCGTGCCGGCCGCGATCATCGCCGTTGCCGCCACGCCCGGTGTCGCCAAGCAATACATGAGCGAAGAACAAGCGCGAGCATTGATATTTCCGCAAGCGCAGGAATTTATTTCGGCGCCGCTCGCGCTCACTGCGGAACAGGTCCGGCACCTTGAGCGGCAATCGCGCGTGAAGGTGCGAAGCCCTAACCAGCAGGTTTGGAAAGTTCAGGCGGCGGGTACATTGCTGGGATGGTTCATTCTGGATCAAGTGATCGGCAAGCACGAATTGATTACCTATGCGGTTGGCATTAACTCCGACGGCAGCTTGCGGCAATTTCAAATAATCGAGTACAAAGAAGCCTGGGGTTCTCAAGTCCGGGAACTAAAATGGCGTGATCAATTTGTCGGTAAGACCACTGCCGACCCGCTAGAAGTCGGTATCGACATTGGCAATCTTAGGAAGCATAAAAAAATAACATGAACCTTTATTGGTTCGGTGAAATGACGTAATTCCACTCACCATGGAAGTCGTCGCGGGCAATCCGGATCGCGGCGAACTGTGTGTCAGTCACCTTGATTCCCTTTTCGTATTGAGCGTCATCGATTTCAGCACGCACTTTCAGTCCTTTGCGGGTAGTGGTGGCGGCGATCAGGTTGACGATGACCTCGTGGCTCATCAAGGGTTGACCTCGCCAATTCAGGCTGATGTACGAAAACAAGCGATGTTCGATCTTGTTCCACTTGCTCGTGCCG
>JANOLP010000003.1:0-4233 GCA_031419835.1 Pseudomonadota bacterium
CGAAGTTCGATTGATCAGCCCACAATTTGTGAAGCCGTATGTCAAGAGCGGCAAGAATGACGCGAACGATGCCGAGGCTATTTGCGAAGCCGCGAGCCGACCGACCATGCGATTTGTTGCTGTGAAGAGTGCCGAGCAACAAGCCGGTCAAGCCCTGCACCGAATTCGAAGCCGGCTGATCAAATCGCGCACCGCCTTGGTCAACGAAGTACGCGGTCTATTGGGCGAGTTTGGTTTGATCATGCCGGTCAAAGGCGTGGCGGCTTGCCGGCGGTTGATCGTCGAGGTGCTGGAAGACGGCGAGAACGATTTACCGGGGTTGATGCGGCAGATGCTGTTCCAACTCTCAGAAGAACTCACGCAACGGGATCAGCAGATCGCCGAGCTGGACGAGGTGATCAAGCAGCAGTGTCGCGCCGATGAACGGATTAAACGGCTGCTGGAAATCGACGGGGTGGGACCGATCACGGCCAGTGCGGTGGTGGCCGCCATAGGCGAGGCCAAGCAATTCACCGGCAGTCGGGATTTATCCGCCTGGGTCGGGTTAGTGCCGCGACAACATTCCAGCGGGGGCAAGGAACAGCTAGGGCACATCACCAAGCGCGGTGATACTTATTTACGAACCCTGCTGATCCATGGTGCGCGGGCGGTGGTGAATGCGTGTCAAAATAAGACCGACCGTAAAAGCAAATGGCTGCAAGGATTGATTACCCGGCGCAACAAGAACATCGCCACGGTGGCGTTAGCGAACAAGAATGCCCGAATCATTTGGGCGGTGTTGAGTCGGGGCGAGGCGTATCGGCCAGCACGATCATGAGGGCACCCCGGGGGTAGCCAAGCCCTGGATGGGTTCAATTGAACTGACGTTGATGTAAGGAGTGTTCCCCCACGATTGCCTAGCAAATTGAATGGATGACGAACCGGTCGGACCGGCACGCGTAATACCTGGCTAATCCACAGGCCCGCTGAATTCAAGGCCGCTAGGGCGATCAGGAACGTGTGAGCGGATATTCATCAGGGCTCGGGATGCAACACAAAATCCCATGACGAAGCCGGATATACGGAAGCAGTCGTACTTGGTTAGTCAGCAACACAATTTGCTTGCAAATAGGGAGGAGTCCATATATGGATCAAGGCGCTACGCGCTGGATCCACCAGAATTAATGAGCGGTGGATCTGCTTCTGGTAGCCCGAGGCTAGCCACTGGCAGCCGTTGCTGGGTGGCCTAGGGCCATATTTATGCCATGCTTGATCCACATTTTTTCGTGATCTTGCCAGAAGCCGTATCGCGCTTGGCTCCTGGCGCGGCATGCCTGGAGAGCCGCATGGATAGGGGCTGGGAGGCTGGCCTAGGGCCACTTCGGGCCACTGCCTCTACAGGCATGCCTAAAGGAAGTATGAGCTGACGTATTCCGATTGTCATTCCCGCGTAGGCGGGAATCCATTGGGCGTCGACAAGAAAGTAATCCTCGATATTCCATCGCCCCTTAATTCGTCGTCCCCGCGAAGGCGGGGACCCAGTGTCGTTCGCAAAAGACGCTGGATTCCCGCCGTCGCGGGAATGACGACTTGGTATCCGTACGGTCGCGCAAATCGTGTAGCAGAGCCTTGGCTTCGATCAAATCTTTGGTGTCGAAACCGTCGGTGAATCAGTGGTAGGGAGGGATTAAGTTATTACGAATGACTGAATTCAGCGTGATTTTGAAGCGCCACGTCGGGAACGAGGCTCCGCCTGTCGTTCGGCGATATATGCCTGGCGATCCGCATGTATAGCGGCGTTCCGGCATATTTAAATCGGCAGCGAGGGATTAGCTTTGCGCAGACAATTGTTGACCGGCAACGAAGCGACGCAATACGTCGCAGAATTCGTCGACGGCGGTAAACATTGGGAGGTGACCTTTGCCCTTGAATTCGTAAAACTGCGCGCCGGGAATTCGCTCATAGATGAAACGACCGCTCGCAATTGGCGCGATCAAGTCTTTTGTTCCAACGGCGACCAAGGTCGGTACTGCAATTTTCGATAACACCGGACGGATATCCAGCGTCGGATCAAGGTCGAAGAAACTCATTATTGTTTCGTTTGGCAGCGCCAGAAGGGTGCGGATACTTTGCTCGCGCACTTGACGCATTTCCGGCTCCGGATAGATTAACGCCATGTGTAATTCCATTAATGCTTTAGCGTCTTGTCGCTGATAAAGCGTCGCGCGCTCGTCGCAATAGGCTTGTGGCAGCGGAAACGGATTATTGCTTTCCATTAAGTCACAAACCGGATTACCGATCAATGCTAATCTCATAACTATGGCCTGAAAGCCAATATCCATGCGGCTTCCAGGTCGTGCCTCGGTAGAAATTTAACCGCCATTACGCAGATACGAATCGGTCTCGATTAACCAATCTTCGCGCGGCGGCGTTAAAATATCGTACGCTAAGAAATCCTCAGCCGCATACGCACTGTGCGGTTCATTCGCCGGAAGGGTGATCATTTCATTCGCGCCGACGACAATCGTACTACCCTCAATCTCAAAGCGCTACGCGCGCCACTCACGATCCACGTGATCTGCTCATTTTCGTGGGAATACATTGGTACTTGGTACCCTTCTTGGCCAACGTTTGCCCCACCATAATCTTGCCGTCCCACACAAGTCGGCGCACAAAACTGTCGTTGACCTGCTCCGGCGGAATCTCGTCCCATTTGATGTGTTTTATTGTTGTCGCCTTCTCTTTTGGTTGTTTAGATTTGCATTATTTACTGGTTAAAGCTTAGTGCTCGACTGCGCGTTTGGGAAGGTTCGTGGCGAGGTCTCAATGTAGGGTGCATTCATGCACCGATCGAACGGCTTGGTGCATGAATGCACCCTACGAATCGATGGCGCGCAATACCCGTCCGAAAAATTCATCGGCATACGCGGCATTGATCCAGCGTACGATCAAAACCATGCGATTTTCCGGCTCGATCCACATGAACGAACTGCCGGCACCGATGGCGAAATAGCTTGATGCGGGAACGTTTGGGAATACTCGCCGATCAGTGTTGAGCCAAACGAGGTAGCCGTAAAATGGTGCGATGGGGCAGGGCGCGCACATGCGCTTGATCCATTCGGATGAAATTACTTGTTTGCCGTTGGCGAACCCATTGTTGAGTAACAATTCGCCGAGGCGCGTTTGATCCACGCTGCTAATGCTCACGCCCGCGCCCCAATGGCTGCCGCCGGGCACGGACTGGACGCGCTTGCCGAGAAGTTCGATCCAAGCGTTGTCGTAGCCGACCCACTGCCAATTTTCGCTGGCGCCGATTGGCCGCATGATGTGCTCGCGAAACACTTCTGGTAACGGTTTGCGAAACAAATGTAGCAAGGCGAGCGAGAGTTGGTTGATGCGAACGTCGTTGTATTCCCAAAAGGTGCCGGGCGTTTGCAACGGGCGAGCGTCACCTTTTTTGCCGGCGGCGGTAATGGCTTGGAATTGCAGCGTGCGGTAGCGATCGACTTGATCGGGCAGGCCGAAACATTCGCCTTGCCACTCGCTGGTTTGTTGCAGCAAGTGAGTCCAGGTGACGTGAGCGTTTTGGTCGCTTTCGAAACCGATGCCGTGAATTCGCGCGCCGATAGGCTCGTCTACGTCCCGCAATAATCCTTGGTCGAACGCGATACCCGCTAACAACGCCAAGTAGGTTTTTGCAATGCTGAAAGTGAGATCGGCGCGCTCGGGCTCGCCCCAAGAAATGACCGATTTGCCATCCATCATAATCGTGCCGGAAACGGGGCCGCGCGGATGAACCGGACCGAGCAATTTATTCCATGGTGCGGGATCGAGGTGATGCATGCCCCAGCCTGAGCCGTTATCGCGTGGCCAATCGGTTTCGTGATCGATGGCGAATTGGATGGCTTGCGCGAGTTTTTCTTGATTCATGACGAGCGATCGATAACAGGGGCTAGGCTTGATCGTAACCAGAACCGCACATTATCGTCGCTTCAGCGCCGACACAATCGAAAATACCCAAGGCCGAATCGCCAGCACCATGCCGACGCTCTCGCGTTTTGCAATCGCCAGCGAACTGTCGATTTCCGCCAATTCATTAAATTCCACGGCGATGCGTTCCAGTTTGCGTTTAATGATCGCCATCGACACATGGCTTAATTCCCGCGCTTCCAAACGCAACAAATCCGATTTCGGCGCGAAGTTGCCCGCCAAGAATTCCTCGACCGCCGCCGGCTGAAATTTCTCGCGCACCGG
>JANOLP010000004.1:0-20214 GCA_031419835.1 Pseudomonadota bacterium
TGGTATTGGTTACATTACGCGTGCTAATGCCGGCGCTTGCGGTTGGGCTGGTATTGATGCTTTCGCGGTACCTGGGCGTTGAAGGCTTAGGCCGGTATACGCTTGCGTTCAGCTTCCTTTATTTGTTCAACGCAATCGCACCGCTTGGCCTAGGCGCGATCATTACTCGCGACGGTGCGCGCGACAAGGCATCGCTCAACGCGATGCTTGGCAACGCGATGACGCTGGGAACGATCGCATCTCTCGTGCTCATGCTGGCCATGGCGGCGGTTGCGTATCTTTCCGATTACGATGAAGGCACCCGAACGGCGATACTTATTCTTAGCTTAGCTCTTTTGCCATGCACCATCGGCGTGTTTCAAGACAGCGCATTCATCGCACTTGAACGCATGGATTATTTAGCGCTTGGTACCATGATCGAGTACGCAATCAAAGTGGGAATCGGCATGTTGTTATTGCTGCTCGGATTCGGGCTGAATGCCGTTTTGCTACTGGCCGTAGTCGGTCGCGTGGTTGGTTGCGTCATCTCCAGCGTTCTACTCCAGCGTCTCAAATTGAAAACCCGCTGGGCTTACGATCCAGACACAGTACAACGCCTCATGAAATTAGCGCCAACGTTCTTGCTCATCGGAATTTTCGCAACGCTTTACTGGCGAATCGATATTTTCATGTTGTCCAAACTTCAACCCGTCGAGCAAGTCGGCTATTACGGCGCGGCGTGGCGGATTCTGGAATTGGCGATGGTCATACCGCAGAGCCTCTGCCTTGCTCTCTACCCACAGATCTCCGCCAGCGCGCTTTCTAATCTTCCGCAATTGCAAAAAATAGGTCGAGGAGCGATGCGTTACTTGCTTGCGATTAGTCTACCAGCTGCGATAGGTGTTACCCTCTTGGCCGAACCTATATTGCATCTACTTTACGGCGAGGCATTCCGAACCGCCTCGTACACATTGAGCGTGCTGATTCTTACGCTAATTCCATACGGATTTGTTCGCTATCATGCGTATTTGCTGCTTGGTGCAAATCATCAGCGCGTAGATCTAATACTGAATATTGTGATGTCGGCTTTGAATATACTTTTAAATTTGTTGCTAATCCCCCAATATGGACATCTCGGTGCGGCGTTAGCAACCTTCATATCCATTTTTGCCTACGGTGCATTGCAATATTTCTATTTGTTGCGCAATTTACCGGGCATGGCAGCGCCAATTACTATTCCTGTGGCAGTTGTATTTGCCTGTGCGGCGTTGACTTTGTTCGTATGGCTTGCAAGCACATACAATGTAATTCTTGTAATTGGTTTCGGTGCACTGCTCTACGGAGTTTGTTTGGTTTTCACTGGATTTTTCTCTGAAACTGAACTAGAGCTACTCGGATTCCATAGATTGTCCTCGCGGATCAAGCAGTTCAAAAATAAATTTTTATCTTAGATGCTACAAATTGTATACAGACGTTGCTCTTGATCATTGACAATAATTGGCGTCACTTTTTTATAGAAACAAACGGTATTATTTTTATTCATTCCAAGTTAGCTGAATGAATCAATTGATTTGTTCATAACGAATGGTAAGCAAATATCCGCGGTCTGATGCTCGATATTTCTGCTACTGGGATTTGACTGGCGAGGGGTTTAGTATGTTAGGCTGTGCGGTCTTCGCGACGAAACCCCGGTTTTTTGTCGACTCCATTCGAATTCGTTTTATGGTGGTATGCAACAAGGCGCTGCGCCCCATCCATCAGCCCTAACATAAACCAAAACATAGCGTTAAAGGCGAAACCGTTCCAGGGAACCCAAAACATCATCCACATAAGTACAATAATGGCTGCAAGCCAGCCACTCGCACATATGCTAAGCAGGGTGGGAGGTCCGCGGGACAGCCGCCGCGCAATTCGCAGTCCACCTATTAGTAAACAAATAAACGCGATAGCACCTGGAATACCCGTTTCTGCCGCGCGAAGTAGGTATTCATTGTGAACTGTAAAAAGCCATTGATTCATTCCGCTCGGGATATGAGACTTATATACGTATGAGTACGCGCCTGGACCGATACCAAACACAGGGTTACTAGAAATTATGTTAAACGCGATGCGGTTAAGCCCCATCCGCTCGTTGAAGGATTCTATGGCTCCATCGACAACGCCCCCCTTGCCGTAATCTGAAGACACGCGGTCGAACATTTGAGGGAGAAGTCCTATGATGCCAACTGTCGCGACGGCCATCATCGCGAAGACCATTCGAATTTTGATCCACTTATTTTTTACGCCGAGTATAACAACTACTAGAATCCCAAATACAAGCCCGATCCAGGCCGCACGAGTGAAGCTTAACCCAATCGCTGCGACTCCCAAAAACATTATTGGTACGACAAAGGCGTTTGATATTCTTCGTTGCTTTGAAAAAGCTATCGCACTTGCCATCATTAGGGCTGGGAAAATGAAGCTCACAAAGCCATCAGGATTGGTGCTCACGGTTCCACCCGGCCGAGGTATAGATCCCTCCTCTGAAACATTTCCCAGAAAGTCAAATGTGATTCCGAGAAAACTTTGGACGAAGTACACCAGCGACTGCGTTCCCAATACTACCAATAGCATCGCAACGATCCGTTGGAAATCGGCATTGGTGCGCGCGATGTTGAACGCTAACCAATACAAAAAATAGTATTCCAGTGCGAATACTAGCGCGCCTATGCCCACAAATTTTTCGGAAGAAGTGACAGTTGAGATGCATAACAGAGCAATTAGTGCCGCAATCGGACCTCGCAAGCTACCTCCCCAAGAGAAGTTTTTTGCATTGCCTGAAAAGAAATACCAACTCGCAAGAGCAGCGCCGGTGAATACAACAAGTGGCAAGCCGATTCCCTCAGCACTACCGGAGTGTCCGTGAAAAAGGCGAAGGATTATATTGATTTGGAAACTTAGAATGAAAACTATAGTGAGTACTTTTTTCTTTTCTTGGACAACTAGCATAAAGACCGCCCCCGCCAACGCGAGCAATGACGCTACGATCCAGCGTAAATCCTTGTCGGCAAGAAGCAAAACCCCAAGCCCGACGACACCGCCGAATGCAATTATGGGGAACGATCGGTTTATTGTCGGCATACCATACACTTCCACTAATTTCTGTTTTTTGTCGACACTATCAAAATTTTGAATGTGCCAATATTTGAGCTACTTTAGTAAGATAGCATGCAAAAACCCATGGCGTGACTAGAAATATCCCTTTCTGGCCTTTCGATTTCGCCACTTAACCCGCTAACAATGTCCTTCGCGTTTAAAATGCAGTTATGGAAATCTCTTAATAATTGCCAACACAGCCTGGTGCTTTGCACTGGCTATTCGAACTTGAGTAGGTGAGGAATAATCTAATGAAAAAAAAAGCGATACTAATAGCAAATCACACATCACTATTTCCAAAAACTATGGCGAATCAGGATCGTGTATTTAATTTGATAAGGCGCCTCGCTCAAGATCATAATGTTGACGTAGTAGCGCCGTATCGAAACGATTATGAACTATCCGAGTCACGCAAGTACATGGAACCAATCTGCAATAAATTTTTTGCGATAAAAGCGATTAATCCAACTGACGATCACTTAAAGAGAAAATTTCATCGGATAAGTTCGTATTTTGGTTACTACGCTCGAGGTAATCCACATTTGTACTATTACTCAACTCGCAAGAAATATACGTCGGCTTTGGCGGAAATCATGCGAGCAACGCGTTACGATATCGTCCAGTCTGAATACTGGTTTATGGCCAAATTTTTTAGTCTAGCCGATAAACGCGTATTAAAAGTAATTGATACCCATGATGTGCTTTTTGATAAGCTCAGCCAAACGTTTAAACAGAAATATGGTGAACGGATTCCATTTTTCGCCTCAAGGGCGCTTACGCGATACAAGGAGCTCGAAATTGCGCATTTGAAGAATGCAGATATTCTATTAGCGATTTCGCAAACAGACCGCAAACTTCTGGAGAAAATTGTTACGACGAACCAGACTTTGCTCATCCCTTCCGGACAAGACATTCACCATTTTAATTCATCACGGGCACAACCGAATGAAGACATCATCCTCTTCTATGGGAGTATGGGCGGGACAGAAAATATCGACGCGTTCTTCCGGCTATGGCATAGAATTTTTCCCCTAATAAAAATCAAGATTCCACATGCAAAGCTATTAGTCGTTGGTGCAAACCCACCTGCCTCAATTACGGGGCTGGCTGATGAAACCAACTTGACTGTGACGGGATTTGTTGACGACGTTCGGCCTTATCTGTCAAAAGCGAAGGTAATGCTCATACCGCTAGATATTGCCGCTGGGTTTCGAAGTAGGGTGGTCGACGTAATGGCGTTGGGAATACCGGTCGTTGGAACGCATCGGGCCCTGGATTGTGTTGACATGCAAAACGGTACCCACGGTTTTATCGACGATAGCGACGAAGGCATGGCTGTCCAGACGGTCAATCTAATGTCAAATGCTGAATTGCGAACGAAGTTCAGTGACAATTGTGTGAAATTTGCGATGGAGAGATATTCAATTGACGCAACTTTCGGGAAACTTTCGGAATACTATTTGAATCTAAATTGAATTCGGATTGCCCTGCGTGAATCAGGCGAACCAGCCGTGCGCTTTCCCTGGCTAAGGATAAGTGAAAAGTTACACGTGTCATACATATGCAGGGCGCCGTTGACAGAACTAGAGGCGTCTAGTTGCTATTTTTCATACATGCTGCTTTCGATGGGTTCAATCGTTTCCTCCGATTCAAGTCATCAATATGGCACGGTTGCGAGTACGGTTTGTGTATTCAAAAATTTTTGAAAGCGTTGTGGAAGGGGTGAAATAGTCGTGAAAAAGCAAATTGCATTTCGATTCAGCGAAGTGATTTTCCTAAGTTTGATGTTCGCTTTTGTCAAGACGGGTGCGTATGCGGAGACCTTCTTCGTATCCGCTTTCGGTAGTGATAACAACTCCGGAAAATCTGCTACCCAATCATGGCAAACAATAGAAAAAGCCAATGCCAGCCTCAATCCCGGAGATACGGTTCTCATCGGTGCGGGAAAATATTCCGACCAGATTCGTCCAGCGCGCAGTGGAGCCAGTCAGGCCGTACGAATAACTTATAAGGCGTTGGGCGATGGTCAAGTGATCTTGACGGCAGTAGGCAATACCAGCAAAGGTAACGCAGAGGATGTCGGCGCGATTGCTCTTGGGGGACGCAGCTACGTAACGGTGGACGGTGTAGATCAATTCATTCGCGCGAATCCGGGAGGCGTCGCATATATCGCGCTGGGTAATTTTACCAATGGGCAATACAATGTTATTAACTCTGTGTATCTTGATGGCTCTACCCAAACGGCTAAAGGTGGAAACGTATTCCTATTTAACTATCTATATGGGACCGAGGCGGAATCGAAATATAATGTCCTGAGTAATTCATACCTGGTGGGTCGAATCGGTTCGAAAACACAATATACTGAAGACACTATTGTCGTCGCGGCCAACGCTCATCACAACCTGATAGACGGCAACACGATTCTTAATGCGCGCCACGTAGCGCTGAATGTCGGTTCATTTACCAAATCCGTGCCGCACCACAACATGATCCGAAATAACAGGATTAGTAATTCCGAGCATACCGCGCTGCAGCTTTATAACCAAGGGCCATACCTGAATGTCATCGAGGGTAACTACATCGCGGCAAGTGGCGGAAAATCGGTTGAGGCCACAACAACGAATCCTGGAAACGCCATCGAGTATTCCGGGTCCGAAAGCACTTTTCGGCACAACTTAGTCACCAGAGGCGGTACCACAGATAATGACAATCAAGCTTTGGGAGGCTTTGTATTGTCAGTCGGCGGTGAGGGCGCGCGAAACGCGTTGCATAACCGAATTTATAACAACACAATTGTTAAGAATAACGGCACACCGATCGGCGTTCTCGATTTCGGCACAGCGTCGGGCGTGGCGATAGGGCGCGGGGTCTTTGTAAATAACTTTATATACGGTGCGAGCTCGCCTGCAGGTGGCGGCAATCTTGTGCTTTACTGGGACGCGGGCCAAATAACAAATGACCGTTTTGTCAGAAATGTTTTCGGTAACCCTAATGGAAACGAACTAGAGAAATTTGTTTCAAATAAGAACGGGAAGCGCAGTCTTTCAGGCGCAACGGGCGCGTTGCGCAAATCCGTAGATCCTGATTTTGGAGTTTGGAACGGATTCGCAAACGTTTACGATGCGTCACCAGGATTTATGAGCTATGCGACAGATAACTTCAAACTGCCAGTCGGCAATAGGTACATTGACGCAGGCGCCCCGTTAACTCAGGTTTCCGTCGGTGATATGTCGTCCGGTATTACATTGATACTGGATGATTCGCGTTTCTTCCAAGATGGCATGGGAATTCCCGGCGTTACGGCTGACTGGATTGCGGTGGGTAATGTTACCAACACTGTCCAGATTAGTTCCGTTAATTATTCCAACCACTCTGTAACACTTGCGAAGCCCATCGTCCGCAAGAACGGCGATATGGTATGGCTATATTCGCGGTCCAATGGCGAGCGAGTTTTGCACGGATCCGCGCCTGATATTGGCGCGTTCGAAGCCACCACAAGCGCGCCGCCGGTTCCCAAAGTGCTTAAGGCGCCAAAAAACTTAAAAGCGCGTCCCTGATGCACGCCGCGGAAGAATGAAAGGTGCGATGTAAGTGACCGGAGAAACTTAAGGTCTTGTTGCAGTAAGCACGATCGTATCGCCCCATGGACGATTTTCCATTACTTTCTCGATCGGCCCGCGCAGACAAAGTAAGTCATAGGTCAGATAACGCAGCGCCCGGACTGCGAAAAAACGACTAGAGGCTACCGGAAAAAAGCTAAAGGCAAAAGAAGTTTCTTTGACGGTCCACCCGGACTGCGTTAGCAAGACTGCCAACTCTTTAGCGTTGAACCAATTTTCGATCGGCTGTAATTCACCACGGGCAAAACGCATCGCGTTGGAGACTGGTTTATTTGGCGTGGTGACTATTATTGAGCCTCCGGGACGCACTTTTGCGAGAGCATTTCCAAGCACTTCGCGTTGTGCTGCGGGTGACAGGTGCTCAATGACTTGGGTCATGACACAGACGTCGAAATCGTTTCGAGTCACAGGAATGTCCGGCAAGGTCCCAACGACGAACGTGCCACCTGAGACATTTTTTTTCGAAATATCGACGCCAACACTTGATTGGTCAACGCCCGTCACGGCTCCGTAACGCGCTAGTACCGCTGCAACAATTCCACTACCGGAGCCAAGTTCAAGAATCTGTCGGGTGGCATTGTTTTTTCTTGGCAATTTCGCGAGAGTCCGCTCAATAGCTAAGATACGGCATTTGTGATGTTGGTCTACCCGCTTTGTATTCGCCCAGAGGTCATCGTAAAAAGAAACGGCGTCCACTGATGGTGTTGTGCCGTGGTCGGGATGTGGAATGTTATTTTCGGTTTTCACATATTCTCCTTAGAAACGTCGTCTGTAAGTTAAGTGGGTTCAATATGGGCCTGATGGCTACGAGGGTTAAAGTCAAAAATTTGCGCCGACTGTCGTGGTGTCGCCAAATATGAGCCTCACCTCGAGGCCGGCCGTGTCTTCGATTACGGGTGGCGTTAAGGATTTGACAATCAAAGGAAGGTTTTTTAGAGTGGAGTCCATCACTCGCGACAGGTCTTTGGGATCGTCCGCAGTGTAAGTGATAACGGAGGGTGGACGATTTCCATTGTCGCTTGCAACTACGGGCACGCCCAGCGAAAGCGCTTCTAATACTGTCGCAGAAACTCCGTCGGTAATCGGCGTACGCAGATGAATAGCGCTTTTCGAAATAAGTGTCATAAACGGGCTGTGCCCCATATCGCCAGCGAGACATATGTTGGCTTGAATATTCGCCTGAATTGTCTGCTCTCGAAACAGCGCGATGTCGTCCCCAGTGCCGACAATCACTAGGCCCAACTGCGGCCAATCGCGCACAAGCTGCGAAATCGCCTCGATAACGATATCCGTATAAAAGCCTTCCCGAAAGCAGAGGTATACGGAAATGACAGGTGCTCGATTGCGGATGAACAACGCAATATCGGAACCCAACTCACTCTTTTCGTATTCAAGGTACTGCTTGGAAAATGCGGGGATCGCAAAAATCTTGGAGCTAGTTTGGAATTTTGACAAAACACTTTTCTCCGCCGCGCTGTTGCAGATGATACTGTCAGAAAGAGAAAATATAAGCCAGAAAAATGGCCCAACGAGTACACGCCGCCAACCTTCGAGGTCCCGTTGTTTTACTCCACCGTGAAACGTTGTTAAAACTCGATTGCCGAACAGTCGTGCAATAAAGCACGCAGCTAGTGCCAACAGCAGGCCACGAAAATATTCTGCATTTATGTGACAATGAAATGTAAAACCTTGGCGAGAAAATCGGAATAGTTTTTTCAGATAGTCCCCAGAGCTTTGGACACTGACACATCCAGGCCTTTCGAGTTTTCGGCTCGGCCCAATATCGAGTATTTCGCAAATACCACCATTATCCTCAATCACGCGGCGAAGTAACTTAATGCGCTTCGTCCAGCCGGATGCTGGCGGCGCGTATGGGCTAATTTGCAATATTTTTTTAGTAATGTTTGTCATCGTGATACAACTGGTGAAATACCTCGCCCTAGCGTGTATTTCTCACATTTGGGGCTTTAGTATCTCAGTGGATGCGATCTAACGAGTAACCAATTTCCCGAATTTTCGGATTCCTTCTGGCAACGTGGCAATCACGGCTAAATTCACTGCGGGCAATAATCGCGTTCTTCTTCCGCACAATTGGGACCCGTGTATCGCGCGCTAGTTTGCATTAGCCCGTAAGGAGTACGTATCCAACCCAATTCGATTGCCACGCAGTACGTCGGTCGGCTTGCTGAAGTCCAGTAGTATTTGTTCAGGACGCTTTAGCGCAGGTATCCGGTCAAATTCCGTACTCGAATTGCCGACAATAAGGAGATCCGAGCCATCGACCACTTCCTCAATGCTTGACTTCATTAACGACGCAATATGTGGGATAACCGCCTCGATAAACTCGCGATTCGCGCCAAGTAAGTGGGCAAGGCTTACATTGCTATCGTAAATGGTCACCACCTTTCCCTTTCCGATTAACGTCTCGATCAACGCAATCATTGGGCTCTCACGCATGTCATCAGTGCCGGGTTTAAAACTCATCCCGAATATGCCGATCCGCGGGAGGTTCGTGTCCAAGACGGATCTAATACACTCTTCCAGATAGGTTCTATTGCTGGGCAATATCGCGTTAAGTAAAGGTGTTTCAATATCCAACTGTTTTGCGCGGTGGCCTAATGCTCGTAGGTCCTTCGGTAAACATGAGCCGCCGAACGGAAATCCTGGCATCAAGTAGCTCGCTGCAATGTTGAGCTTAGTATCGCGGCAAAATGCCTTCATGACAGTTGTTCCATCCATGCCATCTCGAGCGCAAATTAAACCGATTTCGTTAGCGAATGCAACCTTTAGGGCGTGATAGGCATTGGAGGCATATTTGACCATCACCGCTTCGCCTAGACTCATACGTAACACCGGCGCGTCGAGGAATTTAAACAAGTCAGCAATAACATCGCCAGCACGAGAATCTGATTCGCCAATTAACGTGAACGCTGGTTTGAGAAAATCACTGACGGCAGAACCCTCTCGAAGAAACTCTGGCGTAACCACCAATCCATACTTCTCGCCTGGCGCTGAGCCACAGGCTTGAGTAAGCGTTGGGATTACGACTTCATTCAAAATATGCGGTTGCGTTGTGCTGCGAATCGCAATGACCGAGTAGTCATCACGTGAACTTATTTGGCGCCCTATTTGGTTCAAAACGGCACGCAGAGCACCTGTATCGAGTTGACCGCCAGAACCGGACGGAGTCGCAACGCAGATAAACGCCACTTTCCAGGAATCAGCTAGGGTCACGTCAGAAACGGCGCTAAGGTGTCCGCGCTTAACCGCATCCGACAGTCGCTCGGGCAATCCCGTCTCGACTACCGGGCTTGCACCACGCATTATGAGATCTGACTTGACGGGGTTGATATCAACCCCGATGACTTTATTACCTTGTTCTGCGAGTAGAGTGGCGGTTACGCTACCGACGTAACCAAGTCCGAAAACGGCTATTTTCATAGTGTCTATTATTTTAAGTTGAGATTTTTCGTAGCGCTTGGAGCTTCGTCGCAAATATGTCCAAACGCTCCCGCCGCAATTGCTGCATTCCCCGTGCTAGGCCATCGCGCTCCCGCCTGGCTTGATTAACTGCTCGCGCGATGTCTTTTACTGATGCGTCTACATGGATAGTTCCATTATAGAACGTCTTGCGTAAAAGTTCCCAATTAGATGTAATCAGAGGCTTGTCTAACGCCATTGCCTCATAGGCGCCGCGCTGCATTGTATGATCATGAGTTGTTAGGCACATCACGGTGTCCGCCGCGCGTAATAGAGCGGCATACTCGTCATCGGTCAGCCATCCAGTGAGGCGTACGTTAGCCGGGAGCGGCTCTAAATATTGGATACGCGAATGTTTTGGATTTCCCGTAACGTGGAACTGGACGTCGGGTAACTCTTTTGTCGCAGCAAGAATTTCGTTGAGCGGCTCATCTTGCGAGAACGTGTTGATCACCACGACGTGAAACCCAGGGCCCAGCGCAGCCGGTTCGACTTTTGGAAAATCTACCGGAACATCGCCAATGATCATAGCTTTCGCGCCCCAACTCTCCACTTCGCGTTGCAAAAAGGAGTTGGTCACTATAGTTGTTACTGCGCGTCGAGCAACGAAGCGACTTAACGGTTTAAGCCACATCCACCGAGGATCGTCGAAAATGCCAGTATGTGCGTCGATAATAAAGCGAGTCCGGTAGATACAGCAGTACAGCCAAACAAGAAGCACAGCAAATACCGGGGGTGTAGCCACCAGAATTAGTTGTGGTTTATCTTTTCGCAATAGCCGAACGGTATCTCGCGCTTGTAGAATATATTTGAACGGCGCTTGGAGCGGTTGCTTGAATGTAAAGTGATGAATGAGATGCGAAACGCCGCCGAGCGCTTTCGCCAGTGCGTCACTGCGCCTGCAACTGGGATACCAAGTTATGAATAATGTCCTCACTGAATGACCTTTGAGAAACTGGCTGAATTTTCGTGTTTCGGACAACTCAATTGAAAATTTGGGCCGATTAAAGAAGCGCCTTCCCCAATTAGCAATGCGCGCCGCACAATTCCTTCTGCGGTTTGTTGTACGTATGCGAACCTAGCATTACAGCTGTGACCTGATGGCATCGTGGCATTTCGTCTTGAGGGATTGACGAGAACAAATTCATCGATCGCCGTGCCGGGGCGAGGTGATCGACGTTGGCAAACGTAAGAGTCGTGGGCATCAATTTTGCGTATGCCCATTTCCGACTTGTCGTTCGTGCGTTGTGATTCGCGGTCGGAAAAAATGGGCGTAATAAAAGCAAACAGAGTTACAGTGGGTATGCCGACTGTTTCGACGGCCATATGCGGAACGATTTGAATATCCCCGTACCGACCGGACCATTGCCCCGTTTGTGCAATATCAATATAGCTTGGCGGCGAGTTTTCCGGTAATGGAAAATCAAAGCGTAGCCCATTGTTAGCTATCGGATCCCACGCAAGAACCGCTTGATGTCCAATTTGCTCGAGTTCCGTTCCTGGATGAAAATTAAAGTGGCGTTTAATGGAATGACGGCCTCTACCATCGAACTGATCGACGATGATCCAGCCCTTTGTCTCGGTCGAGAAAACAGCACGCTGATGTATTAATCCCGCTCGCAAGCGCCGGTAGCCATCGTGAGTGCCGACGAAATAGGAGAAGCCGTTCAATGTGTGGGAGTCAACCAACTTTACCGTCATGGGATTGACCCACTTGAAGGTATCGTAAAGATCGGCTTGATCCCAATCATCGATGGTGACAGTATTGTGCGCTGCCGTGCTGCGGAAATAGTCTCGCTCGTTCTTCGCGCCAAAATAAGCGCCGGTGCCAGGATCGGTTAGAAGCAATTTACCATTTAGACGAATCAAAATACTCAACGCATCGGCATGACCATGAGCTGCGTTAGGCCAAAGGCCAAGCGGGCCAACATCAAAGATCAGTTGTGCGTGACCCGATGGGTCGCTGCTCTCTGAGAAGCAATAGCCGCCCTCGGGAAAAACGGCTCGACCTTTTTGATCGTCTTCGTAAGACAAAGTATTATATTCATCGACGGCATCTACACCGAGTATCCAAACGGAAATTTCGGCGAGTGGTCTTGCAGATCGCTTCCATTCCCTCCGTTGAAACAGAACTGCACCCGTTGATAACGTGTCTTCGAAATCCCAGCCGACGAGTTCAAGAAACGGAATTCCTCGAGCGTCGTCACTGTCACCAATCATGGGTACGACCCCATTGCTTCCGGCCATTGCGGCAACAAACTCGATCATCGATTTAACTTGCTTTGCAATGGCTGGTGCAAGAGCGAATTCATTTCGCTTCGCCAAAATTAGAATTTGCAAGTAGAAATCCAGAACAAATCTATGATAGCTAGTTGCTTGTTCTCGATTCACTCCATCTGCCCCAATCTGACGTTCGACTTCGCGGGTGAGTATTAGTAAGGCCTTTTGTTTTTCTTGATCTGCGTCTGGCAAATTGGGGAAACATACACATAACATCCAAAGCGCTGTTGCTTCACCAATTAAGTGATTGGTAGGGTCGGTAAATATCGATAAATTTCGGCGCAAGTGATGGAAGTGTGATTCGATACTATCAATCCATCGATTTAGAAACGCTTCGCTTAATCCGGGCAGCGTCAATAGGTAAGGCATGGTCCACATCCAGGATATTGCCCGCATCGCAACTTCGAGATGACTACACCAATTCACACCCAGACCCACGGGATTTTTGGTGATCCAATCGTCGATCAATGCAATCGCCTGTTGCGCGTGGCGAATATCTCCCGTGAACCAATACGCACGCCCTAGGATGGGAAGGAATTGCTGCCGATTGACCTCCCAAACGTATTTCACGTCTGCCGATTCAACGCCGATCGCTTCGGCTTCATCAAGCACACCCGCCGTCCAGCAGCGCTTACCACTTATCGGATCGGCTTGCCAATCGATCTCGCCGGCAACAATCCTCACTTTTTGTCCAAGATAGTGAAGACCGTCACTGCCAATGGCATGGGCCAGTTTGCATACCTTTTCGTCGGCGTCGGGAATGGCGTTCCGAATTTTGGCGACGATCTCAATGCGATTCGCGGGGCCAAAATAAAAAGAGCGATTCAATTGCTTGGACAGGTATTCTTGGATGCTTGCGACGTTCGATTGAGAAGTATGCGCAAAAATAGAATCCAAGGGAGCATTAGTCTTCGTGGGCGCGAACCCCAGGCGCTTTGACAAGCTCCTCGCTACGCGTTGTCCAAGTTCCCTTGGCCCCATGCGCGCCAACCGCGCCATCAACCGCAAATGGCCTTGAACAGAGCGGCGTTTGCTCCAACGTAACGCCGCCTCCGGATTGACGTGGGACGTATTCAGTCGGTGTGGAACAACACGGTCCGTCGAGCCTCCGGGAGGCTCCATGGTTGACTTCGACACAATCATATTTTTCGACGCGTTGACGACATTAAATCTCGTCAGTTTTCCTTGAACCTGAAGTTGGTTAGGCTGTTTTTTTCTATTTCACCTTGTTGGAAGAGCTCCGATACTAGCGGCAAAAATTAACCGCTGGAACGATTCCGGCTCCTGCTTAAGCATTTATAGGTATAGACCGAAATTTTCAATTAGTCAGCAAAATCAACAATTAAAGTGAATTCGAGATTTGATCTATCTTGGAATTAATCTAGAAAATGAACCTACTTTTTTGAATTTTTTGCAGATTCCTTTACTCTCAAAAAAGTTAAGTGTAAATTAATCTCTCCGCTGAACCAACAAAAAGGACAGGTCATGAAGATTCAACAAATTCTGTTTTCCGCGGCACTTGTAGTTTCTTTGTCTAGCCACGCGGCAATTTACTATGTTGATCCGGTAAACGGAGATGATAGTAGAACTAATTTGCAGGCAACTTCGACGGCGTCGCCATGGAAGTCAATTCCAGGGTCCTACAGCCACGTTAACGCAAACGTCGCATTGCCGACCCACACATTAAGCCCAGGTGATACCGTCGAAGTAAAGGGCGGAACCACGATCGGCGCAGTGAACAATGTTGGGCGATTGCAGTTTACCCAAAGCGGGACGGCTGCGGCGCCAATTGTATTGAAATGTTCCACGACTTTTGGATCTGGGCCTTGTACGATTTCCGGAGCCAGTGTCGCCTTGCCAGGCGGCCCCGGCAGTGATTGGGGGGTGATCACATTCATTTCGGCAGGATACGTTTCGCTACGTGGATTTACCATTTCAACTTCAACAGTGAGCAACATTCTTATCCAGGGAACGTCTCATCACATCACGATCGGTGGATTTAATACCGGAGAAGGTAACAATATCTCAGGCGCGGCGGAGCGATGCGTAATGGTCAATATTGACCCGCAAACGCCGCAACCTCCGACATTTTTACGTTTTATTAATAACACAATTTCAGGATGTGGATCGGGGGGTATAGTCTTCTTTAGAGCGAGCGGCGGCTATACGCTTGTTCAGGGGAACACGTTTAATAACGTACTAGGAGGTGGTAACTTCGACATCATCCAACTGGGGGGCTTCATTTCTGGAACGCATCACGCTGTCGTTCGAAACAATGTCATAAACGGCGGCGGAACGGGTGGCGATCCGATTGATACAAGTGGACATGGCATTACTCACAACATTTTAATTGAGGGTAATCGTGTTATTGACTCCGAAGGCAACTTAAAATTTCATTGTGCGGTTGCAGAAAGCACCCTTACGCTGGGTTATGACCAGGGACTGTATGGGGTGCCCGGCTCTGCAGGATGGTATTCGGCGGGCGTGTCATGCCACGTTATCGTTCGACACAATGTCTGGAAAAACCAGCAGTTACATATTTACAACTACCCATTCCCGATCGCCTATTACAACAATACGCTCTATCGTAACAGCGCTTCCCCGTCACCTCAGATATTTCCGACGCGAAACTGCCAAGCGGATGGCCCGCCGCCGACGTTATTGAATTTTGGCGATACAACTTACCCAGGTGGTGGGTCGGAAAAAGGTGTTTTCTCAATGAAGAACAATATCTGGTGGTCCGAGACCGCGAATTCAACTTTCACGCTAGGGCAACAGTTTCCAAGCTGTGTTCCTGTTTGGAACTTCAACTACGACTCGATGAGGACCAAGAATAATCTGTTCAAAAATCCATCTTGGCAGCAATGGTATGATCAAAATCTTTATACAACCAACTTGACTGCGATTCAAGCTCTGACCATCGGTCCTGACACGAGCATTCGTCCAGAAACCGGATCCGTTCAGTCAACAATCGCAGGATCCTCCGCATTCGCGAATGTAACGACGAATGACTTTTCGCCTACAGCGGGAAGTCCCGCGCGAAGTATCGGTACTGCATTGACGACCATCAAAACTGTGGTTACCAACTCGACCGCTGTTACCGTTGATCGCGCAACGCTTTTCTTCGATGGCTATTGCGTTGGCACATCACCAAATATTGAGTGTTTGGGAACTGGGGATACGATACGTATCGGCAATGCAACGAGGCTAGTGAAAGCGGTGAATCCAGTAACGAATGTCATAACTGTCGATTTACCCATCTCTGCACCAGTTAATGATTTAGTTTCTCTTGCTGTCCACCCAATTCAGGGCGTTAACCTCACCGGCCATATGCCAGATGTGGGCGCGCGCGCCTACGTTGCAGCAGGTTCAGCGCCCGTTGCTAACTTCACTTGCACGCCGTTGTCCGGTCGTGTTCCGCTGAACGTCACTTGCGCCGATTCGTCTACCAATGTCCCAACGGCGTGGGCGTGGACTTTCGGCGACACGGGAACCAGCAGCCTGCAAAACCCGACACGAAACTATACGAGCGCGGGAACGTATGCCGTAGCGCTCAGTGCGAGTAATGCATTTGGTAACAATACGCTAACCCGACCTGCGTATGTCAAAGTTTCGCAGACGCTTTTCACGAATCAAACCCCGGTAAGCCCCAACGCAACAGACGGTGTTGCCTATGAGCTTGGGATGAAGTTTAAGTCGACAAAAGCTGGGAACATCCTTGCGATTCGCTACTACAAAGCGGCAAGTGATACCGGTACGCATGTCGGGCGAATTTGGTCGGCTACTGGAAGCCCGTTGACAAGTGTGACGTTCACCGGTGAAACGGCATCTGGCTGGCAAGAGCAGGCCTTACCAACCCCGTTGGCAATCCTAGCGAACACAACCTATATGGTATCGGTCAACGTCGCAAGCCATTTCCCGATCACCACCAACGCATTCCCGCCGTCTCCGTCGTTACCGCTTACCAACGGTAGTTTATCGGTGGTGAACGACGGATCAAATGGACGGTTCGGGGCACCTGGCGTGTACCCGCCTAACAGTTATCAGAATTCGAATTATTTTAGGGACGTTCTGTTTCTTCCCAACTGATTGAAAATCTATATCGGAAACCGGATAGGTTTTCTCCAGAATAAAAAGGGCGCCGTGAGGCGCCCTTTTTTGTTTGTGCGCCCGGCAGGGCGCATTCACTAGGAGGTGGAAGTCCTCTACTCGCCCGGCAAGGGGAAGAGTGAGCTGAACGGCAAGGGTGTTCTGGGCGACTGGAAATCTGGAGGAAGCCGAAGGCAAAGCGCTGGCCTGACGAACAGGAAGCGGATAGGAGGCGGCACGGTGGGGTAAGACGGCAAATATCGTCAAAGCCCGAAACTTGTACGGAACGCCGTGACGTATATCCGACAGGCATAAGCGTGAAGGTGGGTGCGTCATACCCGGGGAGATCTGCATGGGTGCCGAGGGAGACCTGTGTGCTACCGACATTGAAAGGTGTTGGGAAGCTCATGCAGAAGTCAGCAGAGGCCATAGTAGGCGTCAGGCCGAGCCGAAGGGCCGAACATTGAAAGCCGCGAGTAGGCGGCGGGAACACGCGGACAATCAATGAAGGCAGAAGATTCACGGTCAGTGGATACCAGAGAAGAAGTACCGGGGCGGAACCTCGGTGCGGCTGCGTCTGGCGCCGAGATGAACGCGACGACCCGTTTGCGGACCAAAGCGGAGTGGGCGCAGGAAAGCGGATTGATGGACGTCGTGTGCGAACGCGGCAACCTGATGCTTGCGTATCAGCGGGTGGTCAAGAACAAAGGCGCTGCGGGTGTCGATGGCATCGGTGTCGCCGAGTTCAAAGGCCATCTCAAACAGCACTGGCCGACGATCAAGGCCAAACTACGGGCCGGGGAGTATATTCCTCAGCCGGTACGCCGAGTGGATATAGCAAAGCCGCAAGGCGGAACGAGAACGCTCGGCATCCCGACGCTGACGGATCGACTGATCCAACAAGCGTTACATCAGGTGCTCTCGCCGATCTTCGAGGCCGACTTCTCCGAATCGAGTTATGGATTTCGACCGGGGAGGAACGCCCATCAAGCGGTCAAGGCGGCGCAGCAGTATGTCGCCGAAGGCCGTCGGGTGGTGGTCGACATAGATTTGGAGAAATTCTTCGACCGAGTCAATCACGATCTCCTGATGGAGACGCTCTCGAAGAAGATCGATGATGGGCGAGTACTACGCCTCATCCGCCGGTACCTCGAAGCGGGCATGATGGCAGACGGGATCGTCTCCCAACGCACAGAAGGCACGCCACAAGGCGGGCCCCTCAGTCCGCTGCTATCGAACATCCTGCTCACGGGGCTGGATCGGGAACGCCGAAGCCACGCCTTCTGCCGCTATGCCGACGACTGCAACATCTACGTCCAAAGTCAAGCGGCAGGGGAACGGGTCATGGCGAGCATCACCCGGTTTCTGGCGGACGCGCTCAAGCTCACGGTCAATGTGGCCAAGAGCGCGGTAGCGCAGCCGTGGAAGAGGAAGTTTCTGGGCTACAGTTTGACGTGGCACAAGACCCCGAAACTGAAGATTGCACCGGCCAGTGTGCAACGGCAGGAAGGCAAGATTCGCGCAGTGCTCAAAGGCGCGAGAGGCCGTAGCCTGACGAGAGTCATCACCGAACTCAACCCGATCCTTCGCGGCTGGATGGCGTATTTCAAGCTGACCGAGACCAAGAAAGCGCTGGAAGAGTTGGACGGCTGGATCAGGCACAAACTGCGCTGCATCTTGTGGCGACAGTGGAAACGTCCCTATACTCGCGCCATGAATCTGATGAAGGCGGGACTGGTGGAAGAGCGGGCATGGCGTTCTGCGTGCAATCAACGCGGGCCGTGGTGGAACAGTGGCGCGAGCCACATGAACCAGGCTTTCCGCAACAAGTACTTTGATCGTTTAGGTTTGGTGTCGCTGCTTGATACGCTGCAACGACTCCAGTGTGTTCAATGAACCGCCGGATGCGGAACCGCACGTCCGGTGGTGTGAGAGGGCGACGGGGGTAACCCCGTCCCCTACTCGATCAGCTTGCCAATCTATACCTTTCGGCGAGAAAACACTCCGATTCCGCACAGACCTAGACTTGCCAACAGCAAGGTTGATGGCAGCGGTACGGCTTGCGGCGCTGCTCTCCAAGAAATACTTAGGATGTTAGGTTCTCTAGGGACAAAGCCCGCGTCGAGATTTGCCGACCCACCGACGCATGGGATTAAATTCCCAGTGCCGTCGTCGCATTGGCCTTCGAAGAAATTTCCGATTGCATATGCCGACAAATCCAATTCCAATTGAACGCTACCGCCGCCGGAAACTAATGCCAAGTCCCGAGTGATGGATGAACTAGGTAGACCAACGCGCATAAATGACCGGATTGGAGATTTAAAATCGTCGGTATTGCCCAATTGAGTCGCGTCAAATCCGGACGAAAACGTTGTCGCACCCAAGGAATCCAGAGTGGATCCGAAGCGTCCAATCGATTGTTTTGGCCCGCCATTTAACGCGAAAAGCACATCAAGGCCTGCGGAACCAAACTCGCCTTCCTCGACAGTGTTTTTATCGGTAACATCCGCGCTCCAAAATCTGGTACGGAGTTTCAAGGTGGGAATTGCGTCGACGCCGAGGGGGTTGATGTATGTACCGCGACTACTAAACGTACCTTTTGCATCGAATACTCCGGCGCCACCCATGTTAAGAATCAAAACCTGGGCAAACTCACTTTGACCGATGTCCGAGCCGAAACCGCTCCCGAAATTTAAGCCGTTAACCGCACTGCTGGCTACCCCTATACGCATATTGGGAAATGGAAGTTCAAATGGCGGTGCAAAAATTTCAGTATTAACGGGTCCACCGCCGGCTGAAATATCAAATCGAAGTGAAGTCGTTAGATCGTCGGCGCTGGTAGTGGTGATTCCGCCGCTTACTAATACGCCAGCCAGCACGGATGTTTGGCAAAGGCCAATAAATGCTGTCGCGCACGCCAATTGAATTGCGTTAAATCCAGTTTTTTGTGTCATTGCTGCATTCCTCCTTGAGAAGATGTCGTTAGCAGCGCGATAATATTTTTTGAGAATTTAATGCAAAAAACATGCCGATATGGCTAACGCCATGAATGTTCTGTTGGTATTTGTTTTCCCACCGTGATAAGCAACGAACACTGTAAAATTTACCGACAATCGCGACGCTAGAAATTACGCCGAGATGGTTGTATTTTGGCTCTAACTGAAATTGTAGAAATCATACTTAAAATCCGCCTAATTTAAGACCGGACTGAGCATATCGCTCTGAACTTCGCCGTTGGACAGCGCTCTATTATAGATGCGCACATCGTCAATCATGCCCTTAAAATATTCACCCCAAATGCTATCACCGCCAATTCGTAACGCGCCCGTAGAGGTCTCGATCGCGCCAGTTTGTGCACGGCTCGCGATTAGTGTGCCGTTCAGGTAAAACTTTTGAATCGTGCCGTCGTAGGTGGTTGCAATATGTGACCAAACATTAACGGGCAGGCTAGATTTAGCGCTGACGGCGCGTTCGGCACCACTGATAAACCCGCCGCCGACCGGGACGTTGTCGTCGGAATTTGCCGTCAAGTAGTAGACCAACCCTTCTGGCTTTTCTTTCATGATGATGTCGGTCCATCCCCGTTGCGCGTCCGTGGGACGTACCCAAGCTTCGAGTGTCATTCCGCTGG
>JANOLP010000005.1:0-5307 GCA_031419835.1 Pseudomonadota bacterium
CCAGCGGAATGACACTCGAAGCTTGGGTACGTCCCACGGACGCGCAACGGGGATGGACCGACATCATCATGAAAGAAAAGCCAGAAGGGTTGGTCTACTACTTGACGGCAAATTCCGACGACAACGTCCCGGTCGGCGGCGCATTTATCGGCGGTGTCGAACGCGCGATCAAAGGCAAATCGACGCTGCCCGTGAACGTTTGGTCGCACATTGCAACCACCTACGACGGCGCAACGCAAAAGTTTTACCTCAATGGAACGCTAATCGCGAGCCGTGCTCAAAGCGGAGTTATTCAAACGTCCACCGGCGCGCTACGAATCGGCGGCGACAGCATTTGGGGTGAATATTTTAAAGGCATGATTGACGACGTGCGCATCTATAATAGAGCGCTGTCCAACAGCGAAGTTCAGGGCGATTTGCTCAGTCCGGTTTCGAACTGATTTGACGAAGCAAAGTTAGACCAAAAAAACAGGGGCAGCAATCTGCTGCCCCTACTTCGATTTTCATAAAATTAATGCGATCTTGAATTTCCTGCCCTATCAATTTGGAAGAAACACTACATCCCGGAAATAATTCGAGTTCTGATACGAACTAGTCGGAAATGCAGTTGGTGCGCCGAATACACCATTGGCACCGTCGTTTACTACCGATAGGCTGCCATTGGTTAGAGGAAGCGACGGCGAAGGCGGAAACGCACTGGTCGTTATCGGAAAATGACTGCCAACATTAACAGACACGACATATGTCGTGTTAGCCGCGATGCTCCATGGAGTTGCCAGCGCTTTTTCTTGCCATCCGGACGCCGTCTCCCCGGTAAAGGTAACGCTTGTGAGTAGCGTTCCGCTCGCCGACCAAATTTTGCCAACGTGCGTTCCCGTATCGCTCGCTGCTTTGTAGTAACGTATCGCAAGTATTTGTCCGGCTTTTGTCGATTTAAATTTCATCCCAAGCGCATATGGAACGCCATCTGTTGCATTGGCATTCGCAGGCGCTTGGGTTGTGAATAGCGTTTGTGAAACCTTAACGTAAGCGGGCCGAGTCAACGTATTGCTGCCAGCTGAATTGGTTGCCGATAGCCCAACCGTATAGGTTCCTGCGCCGGAATAGGTACGCGTCGGATTTTGAAGAGTGCTTGTACCGGTGTCGCCAAACGTCCACGCCCAGGCTGTCGGCGAATTGCTGGACGAATCGGTACACGACACATTGAGTGGCACGCGACCGCTCAAGGGTGAGCAGGTAAAATTCGCCACCGGAGTCGTCGCGGCCGCGACATATTGTCTCGCCCCGACGTCCGGTGTGTGGCCTGTTAGCGCTATTCCTTGGATCGGGTGAATCGCGAGCGATACGGGAGCGTTGACAGCAGCGGTGACTGGAGCGGACAGTGTGAGAACGTTAGTAATCGCATTCACGCTCACCACCTGAACCGGCGCGCTAGTGCCAATACGGATGGTATCGCGGATCCCGAGGCACTCATTGGCAACACAGTAACCATCGAAGAAAAAAGTCGCCCGATCAACAGTAACCGTGGTCGAGTTAGTTACGACAGTTTTCACCGTCGTGAGCGCAGTACCGATATTTCGAGCTGGGCTTCCAGCCGTTGGAGAATAGTCATTCGTGGCAACATTCGTGAAGGCCGATGTCCCGACGATGGAGCTTTGCACAGATCCGGTTTCCGGGCGATTATTTGCGTCATTGCCTAAGGTTTGAATCTCCGAAAGTAGCGTCGGATAGGCAAGTCCGTACCATTCCTGCCATCCAGGATTTTTGAGAAGGTTATTTTTAGTGCGCAAGGAATCATAGTTCCAATTCCAAATAGACATACAACCGGCCCCTTTGCCCAAACTAAATGTTGAAGTTCCATTCTCTGACCACCAAATATTGTTCTTTATAACAAAAACACCCTTTTCAGAGCCTCCACCAGGATATGTCGTGTCACCAAAACTCAATGACGCAGGCGGCGGGCCATCAACCCCACAATTTCTGGTGGGAAATATCTGCGGTGAATTAATGACCGTGCGATAGAGGGTGTTGTTGTAATACGCAATGGGGAATGGATAGTTGTAAATATGTAACTGTTGATTCCGCCAAATATTGTTCCGTACGATGACGTGGCAGGAAACGCCTGGCGAATACCATCCTGCGGAACCAGGCGGGCCATAGAAGCCGGTGTCATAGCCGGGTGTAAGCGTGCTCTCAGCGACGGCGCAGTGAAATTTCAGGTTGCCAGATCGGTCAATGACTCGGTTGCCTTCGATTAGAATATTGTGAGTAATGCCATGACCGCTCGTATCGATTGGGTCACCATCTATTCCACCGCCATTGATAAAGTTATTGCGGATAACTCCATGATGTGTACCCGCGATCATTCCTCCTAATTGGATGACGTCAAAGTTTCCAGCTCCTGAGACATCGTTAAAGGTGTTTCCTTCAACTTGGGTATATCCGCCTTTCGCACTCCAGACGACAACCCCGCCCGAGCCGCAATTGGCAAATGTATTGTTTAATATCCGGAGGAAAATTGGAGGTTGAGGCGTTTGATCGGCAATGTTAACCATCAGGCATCGATCAATCGCGCCGTTAATATTGTTTCCCTCGTTTTGGTTGCTCCCGCCGATACTTATGTGGTGAGAGGTTCCCTGAATAAGAACACCATTTCGCGTTGAACCCGAGATCGTAAACCCCTTAGGGATCGTTAATAAATAAGTTGTTCAATTTTTGGTAATCGGATATGCTCCGCTGCATGACAACTGATTCACTGGTTGGTCGACGTTGGGAACTTGGGTGGTGTTTTGTGCGGCGAGTAAGTCGATCTGGCCGCTGGCCGATAAGCTCGCGGACTGGCCAAGACCCCGTGGATAAACGAGCTTCAAGCTATCGGCTTGAAACAACACGCGCGGTGCGATTGGTGGTCGGCCGCGAGCCAAATGAAAGACGCCGCGCTCGGCTGCAAAATTACGGTCTCCGGGTACGCCCGCTCTCGTGGGCTAACCCAGGCTACGCGTGCTCATATCGCACCGAAGCGTGCTATTGAATGTGAGCACGCGAGACCTTACGCTTCGTCAACCGGATCAGTATACGACGACATGCAATCCTTGAAATTCCATTGCATCTTTGAAATTTTGTAGCATCCTCAGTTGTTGTTCTTCCGGGATGTCATGCTTGACCCCCGCAACATCCCAACTTGCAAAGGCATCATGCTTGATGTTGATGCAAGGTTGCTGCCCGATGACACCACTTTCCACTTCCAACTCAAGAATGCAGCCACTCTCTCGATACTCGCAAGTGAAGCGTCCAGTGAACTGCACTACGAAACCCGCATCGCTTTGCACCCCCTGTTTATTTAGCCATGTAAACATTTGCTCCTATCCTTATCCTTTACGGCTTAGTAATTTGCGTGACGTGCGGCGAATGTAATTGTAGCGCATCAAGGCCGGTCACTGCCGGGTTGGCACGTAGCGCAGGAATCTCTTCGGTGCAGTGCGGCCGGTGGCAGGGCACGCGCCGGACGCGAGACGCGGCGCTCGGCCGCGGAATTGCTTTCCCGGTGTTACCCCACAATCTCGAAGGCTAACCCAGGCTACGCTTGCTTAAGGTTCCGCCTACTAGAAGCTCGCCGCCTTAGGTAAGATTCTGGCTGATCTTGCTCGCACCCATGCTCGCCCACCGAAATCGCGCTCACGGGTCGGAGATGAAATTACCGATCGTAAATAGCCGCCCAAAAGTTTCCGGCCGCAACGCAAAGTTCATGTTTCCCGTCAGTCTCATAGCAATATTTTATCGCGACTGGCGAAATGTCTGGGTTCGTAAAATACACGTTCAACGTGTAGTCATAGCATGGTGGCGTAATTGCAACCTGCTTGACTCTTTGGTACCACGGGATAAAGAATTCTAAGATCCTTTCCACTTCAACATCGTCGGCGGCATACTTTTTCAATACACTAAGGAAATCATCAGCGCATTTCAATAAGCGCTCTTGTTGATCCGTCCTCAATTGGGGCTCCGTAAGGTTAGCGGGCTAACTGGTACAGGCGGGTTCCATAGATTTCTATTCGGTACGATAACCTGCTGGGCATTTGGTGCCGTCACGTGCACTCCTTGCGTAGTAGATGCGACACCAGATACGAACACTTTTGGCGTTGTACCAACTTTTGGGATGATCGCAAAGAACACTTGCGCCCTAATTCCGGGTTTAAGGTTTAATCGCGTAGGCATTGAATCCAAGTTGTGAACCGCGGGCAACGCGCACCGCATCAAATACCCATGTCCTTGTCGCGGCACATCACAGCGGCTTTCACAATCTTCTAATGAACTGGCGGCACAATTTTGCCATCAGCCGTTATATCCCAACCACTCAACAGTAGACGAAAACGTGCGAGAGCTTCGTCGAGCGATTTATAGTCTGAAATATTTGTCTCAAACAACCAGTAACGCATCCCTGGCAACTCATATGGTTCAGTAATTTCCTCTGCTTTTGCCCGCCCGATCGCAGTGACAAGGGGTTCATATTCAGCGAAAGCTGCAACTTCTTTGGATTGAGCGGCTGCCGAACTTAACTCACTTTCCAGAACTAGCGCGAAAGTTTTTAGTTTTAGTTTGTCCATCAACGAACTCCTGGTAGTGAGCCTATTTTTATCGCCTCGGTCCATACAGATCGATTTGGCACCAATACTTGTTGCGCGCCGCCACTAGCCGAGTAACTACCTTGCTGAATTGGCGCAACTTTACTAAAGAATACTTTCGGCGTGATTCCAGGTTGAGGTTTAATCGCGTAAACGTCAAATCCAAGTTGTGAGCCACGGACACCTTGTTCAGCAGGCAAACCAAGCCGTTGTGCAATTTCATTTGCCGGTAATTTTGATAGTGATTCAAACTCCTGTCTAGTAACGAAAAACGGAGTGTATGTTGAGACGCCATCGCCTCCGATGGCCGCTTTGGGTACAACCTTTATGAGTTCGACCCCTTGTCCAACTGTAGGGGATATGGACATTGTAGTCCCGGTTTCAATCAAATCTCTGGTGCGCGAAATTGCCTGAGACGGGGAAGAGCCCGCCGCAACATACTCATTCACAATCGCCTGCGCTTGCGATGACTGCATGACTAGCGGTGTAGGCTTGATGCCTTGCGCGCCAAAGCTTGCAATTGGTTCATAGGACTGCCGCGTCGCGACATTCGTGGCGATTTGCGCATTCACGGCTTTATTAATTACCGCCGCCTCCACAGCCGCCGGCGCGATCCCGAGCACGCCATAGGTAATAGCGGCGGCTTGCGGACTCATTCCCAGGCTCTGCAGCACTTGCTCACCGTAGG
>JANOLP010000006.1:0-27292 GCA_031419835.1 Pseudomonadota bacterium
GCGCGTTGGTCAGCATCCGGCCTCCCAAGTACATCAACTCACGCCACGGCGGTGGAAGCCGTTGTTTGCCGCGAATCCTCTGCGTTCCGATCTATACGGCCTGGGCAAGTGAGGCAATAACGCCGGCTGGTTACCGGTTACGGACATCAAGCAACGATTTTGCGACGAACTCATGGCGAAATACGCGGACAAAGCCTGGGATCGCCCGAAAGGGTTTTATCCACGACTGGATGATATTTGCGTTTATGCGATCAAGATTGAACGGTTAACGGGCAAGGAAACGTTGCTTCCCGTATCGGCGGAACGTTGGCCCGAGGTCGACAAAACGAAATCGCCGCAAATCAAAGCCTAGCGTTCAATACAGTCAATGCCCAAAACGATAGAACTCGCCGAGTATATTGCGGCGGTTGAAAGGGCTTACGCGTTCAGGGCTTTCGCAATTTTTCGCGCGACGGCACGGGGCGCCAAGCGCGTGGAAAAAGCGCCCAACTTATTCTTAAAGCCAGAAATGGCGACCGCCTTATTTTTCATGAACGCCGCGTAGCCTACCTTCGCCACAGCATCGGCAGTTTCTGCGCCCATCTTCATTAGATTCACACCTTCCATATTTGCCGCCGCGACGAATCCTGTGTGCGTTGGTCCGGGACACAAGCAAGTGACATGAACGGTTGTCCCCGCGACTTCTTCGTGCAGCGCTTCGGTAAACGAAAGCACAAACGCCTTAGTCGCGTAGTACATCGTCATGTTCGGCCCACCTTGAAATGCCGCCGTTGACGCGACATTCAATACACCACCCGCGTTACGCTGAATCATGCCCGGCAAAAGTAATCGCGTCAGATGTGCCACGGCGGTGATATTCACCTGAATCATCTCGAGTTGGCGCTGCATATCGATTTGCGCAAAGGCGCCGCGTTCGCCGAAGCCCGCGTTGTTCACCAGCACATCGATCGTTAAGTTGCGCTCACTTAGCGACTTCACTATTTTTTCCGGCGCACTCGGCTCTGTAAGATCAGCGCCGATCACTTCTGCACGCACATTTGAATTCGAGCGCAGTTCGCGCGCCAATTCTTCGAGCTTATCGACGCCGCGCGCGACCAGCACAACCGAATGGCCATGTTTCGCAAACTCGCGAGCTAACTCCATTCCAATGCCGGACGATGCGCCGGTGATCAAAACCGTTTGCTGAGTTTTCATTTTCCGCCTTTCATTGAGGACTTAGCGCTGAGGGTATGCGCCCACGCAGAAATTGGCAACCTCTTCACTCGCCATAGAAATTCGATCGTTTAGGTCAACCATGCAAACGGTAGCGCGCGATGATGGCGAGAACAGATGCGAGGCCGGTAAATATCGTGGGTATTGGGAAAAAATACATAGCGCTGACAATCGCAAAGCCGGCCAAGGCAAGCGCCGCGATGAGAATCACGCGGTTCGTGAAAGGGGCGCTCGGCAAACTCGCGATGCTAAAAAGTAGGGCAGCACAGACCAAAAGAAAAAGGCTGGTGCAAAGGTTGTTACCATCGAGAATCTGCACGTAGCCGCGCGCCGCGCCGACGGGCATCGGCGCCATCGTTGCCTTCGTGGTGGCAATGGTCGCGTGCATGGCCACCTGCTCGGGCGGCACCGTCATAAACGTGCCGACGGTGTGACTCAAGCAAGTCACGAGGACAAGGGTGGCAGCGGCGCGGATTAGAAGTGTGCGACTCATATGGAAAAAGTGGATATATCTCGTCGATGGGCTTGGGTTCTGGGTCTAACGTTTGACATTAGGGGAGGACCTATCGTCCGTTACCAGAATTTGTACCAAGGCTTTGCCATATTCTGGACTCTCGGCACAGCGGCGATGTCTGGTGGCACTGTCTTACTACCCTCGATAAATCCAAATACCGCGACGTTAAACCCCGTTTCTGCGCCAATCTGCGGGGCGCACTCCTTTACCACGAATCCGGTGGCCAAAGCTGCGGCCTGCGCTGCCTGCTCTTGACTGAGACTATTTCTCTCGCTGATCTTGAGGGCCTCTCCTTGCAGGAGGGAGAGAGCAGCCAATATATCGATTCGAGGCTCTTCGCCCCTGTGCGCCGCTTCGCCTCCAAGCTTTTGCTCGTCAAGCGGCACATTTGAGGCCGAGAGGAATGCAGCGAGCGTATTCACAAGCATAGGTCCCTTTTCGTTGGCCTCATTCGAAAGAATGATAGTACCGGGATCCATGTTCTCGTGGCTTAGGTTAAAGGAACGCAGCAAGAGGCTACCCGATAACCTGGCTGCCGCAGAAATTGCGGTTTCGGGGTGAATGGCCCGATTCTGACCAACGCAAGACGCGATAAGATCGACCAACTCGCCTGCAGCTTTGTTTTGTGCGTTCGTGATGTTCAGCGGTCTTCTCAGTGAGGCCTACCGTCTGATATAACTTACGCTGTGCGGCTTCATCGCGCAGCGTCCGTGTTGATGGATGTGTTAGTGCCCTTGGCTCGAGCGCGACCGAAACCACAGCCAATGAGAGCCACGAGGGCGGCAGTGAGAACTAGCCGCATAGGGGTACTTTTTATGCCCTCAGCCGATGCTTCCAACTTGGCTACGCTGGCTACCTTCCGTTCGCGTTCCTGAAGGTCTGATGCAGCCGGGGCAAACAGTATTCTTTCGCCAGACTTGTCGAAGTAGTGATGTAGTCGCCCATGCTCCAAGAAAGCTGCGTGGGCAAGCTCAAGGCTACCTGAGGTTCGCTTTTCGGGTGGCATGTCACTTCCCCAGATCACAGGCACCTCCGGAATGTCGAGGCCTTTCTCGACTCTGGACAATATCTCGATTTGGTACTGATGGACCCAGTAGCTGTAGCCGATATGCACGAGCATGACCGCAAGGCCAAATGTGGAGAGCAGGACAGCGTTTCGATGGGTGCCGAATGTAGCCCACTGACGAACACCCTCGAATAGGCACATGAGCGGGAAAATGTACCCGCCAACAGATGCAATAAGGTCAAACCAAGCCAAAATCATGATGGGTGCTAAGAGTTATTCACCAGACCCGTCGGTCTGAATTTTTAGTATTCCAAAATTCGATGGTTTCACTGTAACGACTTCCTTCATGGGTATTCTGTTTGGCAGTGGATCCGCATTTGTCATGATAATACGGATCGGGAATATCAGTGACTATCAGCAGGCTATTGAGGCGACGGGAATCCAACGCTACGTTTTAATCTCGGTGCGGCAATGCGTTGATCTTGCACGGTCCACAGTCGATGTCCTTCCGGAAAGTTGTACTTGTGCGCAGTAGAATTTATTGAGTTGAAGGCGCCTTACTTTCCCCCGATAAACCCCACTTGTCGCCACGCTTCGAACACCAACACCGCCGCGCTATTCGCTAGATTCAAACTTCGACTATCGGGCTGCATCGGCAAACGCAGGCGACGCTCCGGCGAAAACAACGCCAACATTTCCGGCGGCAAGCCGCGGGTTTCCGGGCCGAAAATGAATACATCGCCTTCGGCGAATTTGATGTCGGTGTAACGCGTCGAACCCTTTGTCGTCATCGCGAAGCAGCGGCGCTTGCGTAAGGTTTCCGCGCACGCGTCCCAGTTTTCGTGAATCTGCATGTTCGCGTATTCGTGATAATCCAAACCCGCGCGTTTCATTTGTTTATCGGTCATCGTGAAGCCGAGCGGTTTGACCAGATGCAGCGTGACGCCGGTGTTGACGCATAGGCGAATAATGTTGCCGGTGTTGCCGGGAATTTCCGGTTGATACAAAACTAGATCAAACATCGTCGAGTTGTGTCGGTTGAAAACTTTCCGGGCGCGTTCGCGCGATTACCCAGGCGCTGACGCGAATGGCGCCGGATTTTTTTAGTGTCTTCGCCAACTCATTAACGCTCGCGCCACTGGTCATCACGTCGTCGATGATGGCGACATGTTTGCCAGCGAAATTTTCGTGACAGGCAAATGCGCCGCGCACGTTTTTTGCGCGCTCTTTCCACGGTAGCGTCGTTTGGCTTTCGGTATCGCGAATCCGTTCGCAGGCGTGCGGCAAAAGCATCACGCCGAGCGCGCGGCAGAGTGGCTTGGCGATTTCCAGCGATTGATTAAAGCCACGTTCCCGCAAGCGAGCACGGCCAAGAGGCATAGCCAGCGCGGCTTCTGGCAATGGCATGCCGGAGAGCCGCTCTAATAGCCGATCTGCGAGCCATGGCGCTAACGCCAATTGCTGTGAATATTTGAATTGCTGAATCAACACGTCCACCGGAAATCCATAATCGAACGCCGCGACGCTATCGTCGAACGTCGGCAGTTTCTTCACGCAACGGCCGCAAATCGCGCTATCCAAACTCGGCAACGAGCAAATAGGGCAGCAAGCGCTCGCCAATCGCGGCAAATTTTTTTCGCAAGGATCGCACAAAATCGCCCGCTGGCCCGCAGCGCCGCACAAGAAACAGTCCTGGGGCAGTTGCACATTTTTTAATCTAATGTTCAATTTTTCTAACAAAGCGTTTGACAAATATTTGGCGATGGTTGAGGATTCGATTTACCTTACTTTAACTGAACCGCAACAACAATGAATACTGCCGCCGTCGAATTTAAACGCCTCACGCCCCATCCGAGCAAACCGCGATTCTCTCATGGCGAAGTGTTGGCGCTGTTCGATTTGCCGCTGAACGATTTGCTGTTCAAGGCGCACACGGTGCACCGCGAAAATTTCAATCCGAACGCGGTTCAGCTTTCGACATTGCTCTCAATCAAAACCGGCGGTTGCCCGGAAGATTGCGGCTATTGCCCGCAAGCGGCACGCTATCACACGGACGTGGAAAATCAGGCCATGGTGCCGCTCGCCGAAGTCGTTGCCGCAGCGCAAGCCGCGAAAGACGCCGGCGCACAACGTTTTTGCATGGGCGCCGCGTGGCGCGGGCCGAAGCAGCGCGATTTAGATCCGGTGATCGACATGGTCAAAGCCGTGCGCGCGCTCGGCTTGGAAACCTGCGCGACGCTGGGCATGGTGCGCGAAGGTCAAGCGCAACAATTGAAAGATGCGGGCCTTGATTACTACAACCACAATCTCGACACCGCGCCGGATTTTTACGGCGAAATCGTCTCGACACGCGAATACGATGATCGCCTCGATACGCTCAACAAAGTCCGCGACGCAGGCATGCACGTATGCAGCGGCGGCATCGTCGGCATGGGCGAAAGCCGCGCGACGCGTGCCGAATTCATCGCGCAACTCGCCAACCTCGATCCGCAACCGGAGTCGGTGCCGATCAACAATCTGGTGCAGGTCGAAGGCACACCACTGTACGGCACGGACAAACTCGATCCACTGGAGTTCGTCCGGGCCATTGCCGTCGCGCGTATCACCATGCCGAAATCCTACGTGAGATTATCCGCGGGCCGCCGTGAACTCGGCGAAGCAATTCAAGCGATGTGCTTTTTCGCTGGCGCGAATTCGATTTTCTATGGCGATAAATTATTGACGACCGGCAATCCGGATGCAGAGTTGGATAAGGCGTTGTTTGCGAAATTGGGGCTGCGGCCGGCGTAGTCATCGCATTGCCATTGTTGGCGGTGCGTTCGTGTTGACCGCTCACAATCCTAAAGATACGTAAAGTTACGGCGCAAATCCGCCTATTCGCCAAATTACTTGCGTCACTCCAAATGTAATAAACCGCCACTGTCCAACGACTAGACCTATCCCGATCAATACAATCGACCCGCTATGGAATCCCGTGTACGCAACGATCCGGGCAGCGAAGATGCAACTGAGAATTCCAGACGCCGAAAGCAATAGCCAATAAGGCCCTACCCACCACAAAGTTTTCTGGATCAATATCGTCACTAGCGACGATGCCGCGAATAGTACCCAAAGTGCAAGTCGTGATTTCACCTCAGTGCTCACGAGATTCCAACATCGCACAGCCAAGTTCCTTCGCAACCGTATGTAAACGCTTGTCACGCGTCCAAAGTTTTATCCCCGCGAGAGCCGCTGAGGCGAGTAGGTGAACGTCGACGTAACCGATGCCTTTTCCATGGAGCTTTTGGCTTTCGATATACCCCAGAATTTCGTCGGCTTCGGCAACTACCGCGCTCGGCAAATGCTGAAGCAAATCCAGCGTCATCGCGCGATCCGTTAAACTGCCGCAGGCGATCTCGCCGACAATAAATGGATGCATGACGACCGCATTGGCTTCCAACAATGCAACAAGCTGCGCGTCGCCGCGACGAAGATGATCCACCCACACGGAGGTGTCGACCAATATCAAATTTTGCTCTCGCTACGCCGGCGCGGCGCCACTTTTAGTTTAGTTTGACTGCCCCCCAGCTTTGCCAGGCGTTTCGCGCTCTCACGCTCGATGAGTGCCTTGAGGCCTTCTTGTAGCAACGCCGAACGGTCAAGTGGGCCGGTCAGCTTGATGGCCTTGGCCAATAGGATTTCATCTAAATTGACGGTAGTTCGCATTCAAGGCCTCCGATAGTTTGCATCAATATTAGCATCATATGATGCGATTGTCGATGCTCATCTTGGCGAAAAACCCTGCACTCGTTCGATCAATTGCCACACTCGGCGCACGCAAAAGCGCGCGGTTACGGTTTCTAGGATAATGGCGATGCATGTCACCGCTAAACTCGCAAACACCGCCTGTGAATCTCGCCTTGCGCCGCCGCGTTCGCAATCGCAGTGCGGCCAAACATGAACAAGTGAATTTCTTCAACGAAGAAATTGCCGGCCGAATGTTTGAGCGGCTCGATTACATCAAAGTCGAACCGCGCGTGATTCTGGATTTGAATTGCGCGCTCGGCGGATCGAGCGCGACATTAGCAAAGCGATTTCCTAACGCGCTAGTTGTGTCATTAGATTCGGCGTTTGGATTGTTGCAAAAACATTCGATACCGAAAAAACGCTTCTCGCTATTCGGCAAAAAATCAACGCGAGTCTGCGGCGAAGCACAGGCTTTACCAATCGCGGCTAAGAGCGTCGACTTGGTTTGGTCGAATCTTTTCGCGTTGAGTTACGATGCGCCCGCTATCATTCGCGAATTAAAGCGCGTGCTAAAGCCCGGCGGCTTGCTGATGCTCTCGACCCTCGGGCCGGATACGTTGAAGGAATTGCGCGCGGCGTTTTCGCAAGCCGATTCGTTGCCACACATTCAACCGCAAGTAGACATGCACGACCTCGGCGACATGCTAGCCCACGAAGGATTTCAGACGCCCGTGGTCGATATGGAAATGGTCACGCTGACTTATCCGGATGTTAAAACGCTCGCGCGGGATCTACGCGCTGCGGGCGCAAGCAATCTGGAAGCATCGCGACGCGCAACGCTTACCGGCAAAAATCGCTGGGTCGCCGTCGAGCGCGCATATGAAAAAATGCGACAGGAAGGTCGCCTGCCCGCGACATTTGAGATAGTCTACCTTCACGCCTGGCGCGGCATTGAACGCATCGCTGCCGATGGGCGTCAAATCATAAAGTTCGATAAATTGGCCGCACAAAAATGAAACGCTTCTGCTTCCTATTGCTTATTTTCTTCGCCGGCTGTTCCGCGAAGGACGACGAGGTGCCGATCCGTATGGTCGATCCGTGGGTGCGCGCGACCGTTGCGGGGCAAAATTCGACGGCGGGTTACATCGAATTTCATAGCAATAAAGCGGTAAAGCTGGTCAAAGTCACCAGCCCGCAAGCGGGTAGCGTGCAGATTCACACCATGTCCCACAATAACGGCATCATGCGCATGAGCGAACTCCCCGCACTCGATATTCCCGCAGGCAAAACCATCAAACTCGAACCGAACCACATGCACTTTATGATCCTAGATTTGAAGGCGCCACTGAGCACCGCCGACGATATCACGCTCTCGTTCACGTTCGAATTCGCGGATAAATCCACATTGCAACTCAACGCCTTCGCCGAAATTCGGGCGAATTAAAGCGCCTGGAGAGCCAATACTGGCGCGGCTCTCCAGGCACTATTTGCGCGCGAACATTGCGCAATTTAAGGCCTCGACCTGTCGCGAATCCGGTGCTCGCTAAAAAAATCCGACGTTTGCCACTATTCAATTGGCGATTAGCCACATACCTGCCGTTATAATATTGGCTTCGACTTTGCCTTTGAAATCATGAAGAAATTTATCTCGCTTTTACTATTGACGATTCCCGCGTTCACGTTCGCTGCCAAGCCCGAAGCAAAGCCTGCCGCCACGCCGCAACCCATCGTGCCAGCGGCACCGGTGGCATTCGGTGCACTGAATGTCGCCGCAAAGTCTTTTATTTTGCGGGATTATCAAAGCGGACAAATTCTCGTCAGCCAGAATGCGGATCTCAAAGTCGAGCCCGCCTCGCTAACGAAACTGATGACCGCATATCTCGCCTTCAAAAATATCAAAGAGAAACGCTTATCGGAAAATCAAGCGCTCCCCGTTTCGGAGAAAGCCTGGAAAGCGATCGGCTCGCGCATGTTCATCGATCTGAAGGTACCGGTCACCGTCAGCGAATTGCTGCGCGGCATGATTATTCAATCAGGCAACGACGCGAGCATTACGCTGGCCGAAGCCATGGGGGGCAGTGAAGAAGCGTTCGCCGAATTAATGAATAAAGAAGCCGCGCGTCTAGGCATGAAAAATTCGCATTTTTTAAACGCGACGGGATTGCCTGATGCACAACACTATTCAACCGCTGAAGATTTGAGCCTGCTCGCCACTGCAATCATTCGCGATTTCCCTGAGTTTTACACGATCTACTCAACACGCGAATACAAATACAACAACATCACGCAGCCGAATCGCAATCGCTTACTCTGGCTCGACCCGACGGTCGACGGCATGAAAACCGGCCATACCGATAACGCCGGCTGGTGTCTCGTCAGCTCGGCAAAGCGCAATGATCGCCGCTTGGTTTCCGTCGTCCTCGGCGCCGTGTCGGATACCGTGCGCACGATCGAAAGCCAAAAATTATTGAATTATGGTTTCCAGTTCTACGATACACGCCGCATGTATAAGCAGGGCGAATCGGTCGCGAGTTTAGATGTTTACAAAGGTCAAGAAAAAACCCTGAAGGCCGGCTTCGACAAAGATTTGTTTTTGACCTTGCCGCGCAGCGATTTCGAAAGCATCCAACCTACCCTCACCACGACGCAGCCGCTTATCGCGCCGCTCGCGAAGGGTCAAGAAGTTGGCATGATGAAGCTGACTTTGGGCGATAAGACCATCGCGCAATATCCGGTGCTCGCACTGGAAGCCGTGCCTGTCGCCGGATTCTTTCGCCGCACCTGGGACAGCCTGCGTCTAATGCTGAAATGAACGACCCAATTTGCTATCTCAACGGCGAATTTTTGCCGTTGGATCAAGCAAAAATTTCCGTTCTCGATCGCGGATTTATTTTTGGCGACGCGATCTATGAAGTGATTCCCGTATATCACCGCAAGCCACTTCGCCTCGCGGCGCACATTGTCCGGCTTCAGCGCAGCTTAGCGGAAATTCGTATCGCATCATCCTATTCCGATGGCGAATGGGCTGGCCTTATCATCGACCTCATCGCCCGCAATGAAAGCGACGATCAAGCAATTTATCTGCAAATAAGCCGCGGTGTGGCGAAGCGCGAATTCGGATTACTGCAAGGTGTCGAACCGACGGTCTTCATGCTCAGCAGCCCATTCGTTGCGCCACCTAAGCAGCAAATCGACCACGGCGTCGCCGCCGTCAGTCTGCCGGATTTTCGTTGGCTGCGCTGCGATATCAAATCGACTTCCTTGCTCGGCGCAAATATGTTGCGGCAGTTTGCCAATGATGCCGGCGGCGCGGAGTGCGTATTGTTTCGCGATGGATTTTTGACTGAAGGTTCATCGAGCAATATTTTCGTTGTTAAAAATGGAACGCTGCTCGCGCCACCGAAGTCACGTTTGATTCTGCCCGGTATTACCTATGATCTTATTTTGGAACTTGCGCACGCAAACGCAGTCCCAATCGAAGTGCGAGAGATTACCGAATCGGAAGTGAAATCGGCGGACGAGTTGATGCTCTCTGCGAGCTTGCGTGAGTTATTGGCGATCACCCAGCTTGACGGCAAACCGGTCGGCAGCGGCGCGCCGGGGCCGCTGTTTCGACGCCTATACGAATTGTTCAGCGCCTACAAGGCAAACCCATGACGGAACCGCAAAGCGAACAAACGCTGTTGGAATTTCCCTGCGAGTTTCCGATCAAGATCATGGGACTTACGCGCGATGATTTTGCCCAAACTATTTTGGAAATCGTTCACCGCCACGCGCCGGATTTCGACGGCGCAACGATGGAAATGCGCTCGAGCAGCGGCGCGAAATATTTGAGCCTTACCTGCACAATCAATGCCAATTCCAAAGCGCAGCTCGACGACCTCTATCACGAATTGTCAAAGCACGAAATGGTGAAGATCGTTCTGTGATGTTGACCGACCTCGCGCCCGCTTTAACGATAAAACATCTTGGCATCGCCGACTACGAAACCACGTGGCAGGCCATGCAAACCTTCACCGCGCGGCGCAACGCGGAAACGAACGATGAAATTTGGCTGCTGCAACATCCGCCCGTCTACACCCAAGGGCTCGCAGGCAAGCCGGAACATTTACTGACAACATCATCGATTCCCGTCGTCAAAACCGATCGCGGCGGCCAAATCACCTACCACGGCCCCGGCCAAATCGTCGCCTATGTGTTGTTCGATTTAAAACGCAAAGGTATCGGCGTAAAGGAATTGGTTAAGCGCATCGAGCAAAGTATTATCGACGTACTCGCCGAATTTGAAATTCACGCGGAACGAAAAATCGGCGCGCCGGGCGTTTACGTCCACGGCGCCAAAATCGCCGCGCTCGGCCTGCGCGTCAAAAAAGGCTGTAGTTTTCATGGCCTCGCGCTGAATGTCGCGATGGATCTCACGCCGTACGATGCCATCAACCCCTGTGGCTACGCGGGTTTGCAAGTGACCGACCTCGCCTCGCTCGGCGTTCGTGTTAGCATAAATGATGTCATGGCCGCATTGTCACAGCAGTTAGTCACTCAACTTTCGCTTTAGGAAATTATCGTGCCCGTCATCGGTGAGAAACAAACCGGCGCTGCGAAAATCGCGCGCATCCCGATCAAAATCATCCCCAGCGCGCCGCAAAAGAAGCCTGATTGGATTCGCGTGAAAGCCGCGAGCAGCCCGCGTTTCCAAGAAATCAAACGCATCCTGCGCGAAAACAATTTGCATAGCGTGTGCGAAGAAGCTTCGTGCCCGAACATCGGCGAGTGTTTTAGTAAAGGCACCGCAACATTCATGATCATGGGCGATTTGTGCACGCGCCGCTGCCCGTTTTGCGATGTGGCGCACGGCCGTCCAAAACCGCTTGATCAAGATGAGCCGCGACATCTCGGCGAAACCATCGCCGCGCTACGCTTGAAATACGTCGTGATCACCAGCGTCGATCGCGACGATTTGCGCGACGGCGGCTCGCGACATTTTGTCGATTGCATTCGCGCCGTGCGCGAGCTGTCGCCGGAAACAAGAATCGAAATTCTCACGCCGGATTTTCGTGGCCGCTTGGATCGCGCGTTGGAAATCCTCAATACCTGCCCACCGGATGTAATGAATCACAACCTCGAAACCGTGCCGCGCCTTTATAAACAAGCGCGCCCCGGCTCGGACTATGATCATTCGCTGAAGCTGCTAAAGGATTTCAAAGCCGTACATCCAAACGTGCCCACCAAGTCTGGTTTAATGCTGGGCCTGGGCGAAACCGACGAAGAAATTCTCGAAGTGATGCGTGATTTGCGCGAACACAATGTCGACATGCTCACGCTCGGTCAATACCTGCAACCGTCGCAACATCACCATCCCGTCATGCGTTTCGTGCCGCCCGATGGCTTTAAAGAATTCGAGCGCCAAGCGAGAGCGATGGGCTTCGCCCACGCGGCGTGCGGACCAATGGTGCGTTCGAGTTATCACGCCGATCAGCAAGCGCACGAGGCCGGCGTAACCTGAATCAGTCCCCTCTCCCTCTGGGAGAGGGCTAGGGTGAGGGATGGCGTTTGTTGAGATCAAGCACCCTCCTTAATCATCGTGACCGCTAATGCCCGAACTCCCAGACATCGTCGTCTACATCGAAAGTTTAGAGGCGCGAATCCTCGGGCAAACGCTTGAGCGGGTAAAAATTCTCAACCCTTTCGTATTACGGTCATTCGCACCACCCATCGAAGAAGCCCATGGAAAGCCAGTCTCCAGCCTACATCGGCTTGGGAAGCGCATCGTGATTGGCTTGCAGCCCGATTACTTTTTTGTGATTCATCTCATGATCGCGGGCCGCTTTCGCTGGCTTGAACCCAATGCAAAACTACCCGGAAAAATCGGCCTCGCGAGTTTTCATTTTGCGAATGGCGTGTTGCTGCTCACCGAAGCCGGTACCAAACGCCTCGCGTCTATTCATTTGGTTAAAGGCGGTGATGCGCTCGCGGCCTTTGACATGCATGGGCTGGAAGTGCTCGACGCCGATCTGGTTACATTCTCCAAACAATTGACGAACGAAAATCACACGCTAAAACGCGCGCTCACCGATCCACGCAGCTTCAGCGGTATCGGCAACGCCTATTCCGATGAAATTTTGCATCGCGCAAAGCTTTCGCCGATCGCGCAAACTCAAAAACTAAGCGCCGAGGAAATCGCCAGACTATTCGATGCGACAAAAGCCACGCTGCTCGAATGGACCGAGCGCTTGCGCCTTCAAGCGCGCGACAAGTTTCCGGAAAAAGTCACCGCGTTCCGCCCAGAGATGGCCGTCCACGGCCGCTTCGGCCTACGATGCCCGGTATGCGCAAGCCCGGTGCAGCGCATCGTCTATGCGACCAATGAAACAAACTACTGCGCGCGTTGCCAAACCGGCGGCGTAATTCTCGCCGATCGCGCGTTATCGCGGTTGCTTAAAAAAAGCTGGCCGCGATCGATTGACGATTTGGAATAGTGCGGCAATAGCTAGTTTACGGGATTCAACAGTAAGAAGTTATGTAGCCCAATACCCATGCGGTGTTCCGAGCATACATTGCCGCGAACCAAGCAGGAGGCGGCGCGTGGCATCGTTACCCAGGCTAATGTAGGGCGACTTACGCGGGTTAGGCGAAGCCTGGATATGGCGAGAAATTGGTCTTGGGGAGAGGACAGCCCGCAACAAATTGCACTAAAAGGCAAGCAAATAGCTGACGTGTCATCCCCGTGAAAACGGGGATCCATGTGGCATTTGATAGTGATAGACGACCGTGATTCAAAACGACCTGCATGATTTTTCTAACGCTACATGGATTCCCGCCTTCGCGGGAATGACACGATTGAGATAAATTGAACACTCCCAAATTTCTAGGCGCTTCACAAGGCGACAATCGACTGCAGATTCCTTAGAATGTTAACTTATGTCCGCCAGTCGTTCCCTCCCTTCTCGCCCTTGGCAACCGACACCTTTCGTCAAGGTGTCATTCGCATTGCACGCGGTTTCCGCCATCGCCGTCGGCACTTCGCCTTTAACATGGCCTTGGGCGCTGGCCGCGGTCGCTGCGAATCAGGTGTTGATCGGCGGGGCGGTGATGTGGCCGCGCAGCACTTGGATCGGCGAGAACATTCGTCGTTTGCCGGAAACTTCTAATCTGAAAAAAGAAATCGCGTTAACGTTTGACGACGGTCCCGATCCCGATATCACACCGCGCGTGTTGGATTTGCTCGATGCTGCGGGACACAAAGCGAGTTTCTACGTGGTCGGCAAACAAGCAGAAAAGTATCCGCAGGTGATTCAAGAAATCGTACGGCGTGGCCACGCGGTGGAAAATCATTCGCAGCACCACACTAATAGTTTTGCGTTTTATTCGTCGTCGCGTTTGCATCGCGAATTGGAGGCGGCGCAGCAGGCAATCGCCGATTCAAGCGGGAGCTTGCCACGATTTTTTCGCGCGCCGATGGGTTTTCGCACACCGTTTCTCGATCCGGTGATTGCGCGCTTGGGCTTGCATTACACGTCTTGGACGCGCCGTGGATTCGATTCCACCGCAACGGCGCCCGGCCCTGTAGTGCAGCGGCTTGTCACAAATTTAAGTGCCGGCGACATTTTGTTGTTGCACGATGGCTCGATGTTGTCCTCGCGAAGAGCGCGTCCGATTGTTCTCGATGTTTTGCCGGAACTATTGAAAACAATGTCCGATCGCGGTCTTCGCTCCGTCACGCTGCGCCACGCGTTCCGCGATGTCCTCGGCGAGTAACGAATTGATCGACGCGGCTGCATCGCTATATCGATCGGCGGGAAAGTTTCCATTTCATTTTGCGCGCGGCAAACTGCGCGGCGATCCGGTTTTTCTTGCGGTTTTGAAAAGCGGCTTAATCAAAAATGGCATGTCGGTTGTTGATTTGGGTTGCGGCCAAGGTTTGCTATTCGCCTTATTGCATGCGGCCGAAAGCCAATACCAGCGCGACTCCTGGCCAAGTGATTGGCCAGCGCCCGCTCTAGGATTAGATCTACAAGGCATCGAGTTGCGTGAAAGTGAAATCGCGATTGCGCGCGGCGCGCTGGGATCGTCGGCCACCATCACGCCATTTAATTTGAGCGAAGCCCATGAAATTCCGCGTGCTGATGTCATCACACTGTTCGACGTGCTGCATTATCTCGATGCCAACTCGCAGGTGAGTTTGATCAAACGCATCGCGAACGCAATTTCACCCGGTGGGCTGTTACTGGTTCGCGATGCAGATGCGGCTGCGGGCTTGAGTTTTCGCATGACGCATTTCGCCGAACGAATCGCTGCGATTTCGCGCGGTCATTTTCGCCAGCGTTTTCACTTTCGCTCGCGCGCGCAGTGGAACGAATTATTTTCCGATTGCGGTTTCGCGATTGAAACGCTGCCGATGAGCGAAGGTACGCCGTTTGCCAATGTGCTGTGGGTCGCGCGGCGGATGGGATAGGAAAGAAAGTCGCTGGATTCCCACCTGCGCGGGAATGACGGATAATAGCGGGTACTAGGCATTGAAGGGTCTCGTTGCCAGAAGCCGCTTGGATACTGGCTCGTGGCAATGCATGGCCTTCAAGCCGCGCCAGTATTGCCTCTCCAGGCAGCAGTATAAAATTTTGAAAGGATAAAAATGAGCGCCGTTCCCATCAGTATCAGTTCCGCCGTCGATGAAATTCGCACGTTGTTGGGCGAGCGTTTGTCCACCAGCACCGGCGTGCGCGACCATCACAGCAAAGACGAATCCTGGCACATTCCCCATCGCCCGGACGCGGTGGCGTTTCCGAATTCCACTGAAGAAGTCGCCGACATCGTGCGCATTTGTGCGCGCCATCGCACGCCGGTCGTTGCCTATGGCACCGGCACCTCGCTCGAAGGCGCGGTAATTCCTGAGCACGGCGGCGTGGTGGTCGATCTCGCCAACCTGAATCAAGTAATAAAGGTGAATGTCGATGATCTGGACGTCACCGTGCAAGCTCGTGTGACGCGCAAACAACTCAACGAACATTTACGCGACACGGGATTGTTTTTCCCGATCGATCCGGGCGCCGATGCATCGCTCGGTGGCATGGCGGCGACGCGCGCCTCCGGCACCAACGCCGTGCGTTACGGCACCATGCGCGAAAACGTGTTGGCGCTGACCGTGGTGATGGCCGATGGCCGCATCATCCGCACTTCGCGGCGTGCGCGCAAATCCGCTGCGGGCTACGACTTAACGCGTTTGTTCGTCGGTAGCGAAGGTACGCTGGGCATCATCACCGAAGTCACGCTGCGCATCTACGGCATTCCCGAAGCGATGGCGGCGGCGGTGTGTTCGTTCGATTCGCTCAATGGCGCCATCGATACGGTGATTCAGACGATCCAGCTCGGCATTCCCATCGCGCGTATTGAATTGCTCGACGACATTCAGATGGACGCGGTGAATAAATTTTCCAAGTTGAACTATCCCGTTAAAGATACGCTGTTCGTCGAGTTTCACGGCACCGAAGCGGCGGTGAAAGAGCAAGCGGAAAAGGTGCAAGCCATCGCGCAAGAAAATTCCGGCGGCGAATTCAAATGGGCCACCAAGCAAGAAGAACGCACCCATCTTTGGACGGCGCGCCACGACGTCACCTACGCAAACAAAGCGCTGCGCCCCGGCTGCGAAATTTGGGCGACGGACGTCTGCGTGCCGATTTCACGATTGGCGGAATGTATTTTGGAAACGAAAAAAGATTTGAAGGAAAGTTTCCTCATCGCGCCGCTGGTCGGCCACGTCGGCGACGGCAATTTCCATTTGGGCTTTTTGATCGATCGCAACGATCCGAAAGAACTCGCCGAAGCGGAACGCCTCAACGATCGCCTCGTTATGCGCGCGCTGGCAATGGACGGCACCTGCACCGGCGAGCACGGCATCGGCCTCGGCAAGAAGAAATTTTTGACGGCAGAGCATGGCGAAGCGGTTAGCGTGATGCGATTGGTGAAGCAAGCACTGGATCCGCTAAACATTATGAATCCTGGGAAGATTTTTTCCTAAAGCCCGTCAAAATATCAAAGTGTCATTCCCGCGCAGGCCGGAATCCATTTGGCTTTGGCAAAATTCGACTCAGTATGGATTCCCGCGTGCGCGGGAATGACACTTTGGGGAAATTAAAGGCTTCACTATTGATCACCGCCGATTCGCCTGATAGTGTTACCGTATTATCAACGCCATGTAATACACCTCAATGAACGCCGTAGCCAAACTCACCACCAAATTCCAAGCGACCATCCCCGCGCCGGTGCGCAAGGCATTAGAAATTAAGCAAGGCGACACAGTCGCCTTTGATATTCGCGACGGCATCGTCACCCTACGACGAGCCACCCCGACTGATATCGCCTTCGCCACGGCGGTCGAAAGCAGGTTGTCCGAATGGCATTCCGCAGCGGACGAGCGCGCCTATCGTGGCCTTTGATCGGTTTGATGTTGTCGTTGTGCCGTTTCCATTTACGCATCGGGCACAACAAAAGCGTCGGCCGGCGCTCATTTTATCGAACGCGGCGTTCTATAAGCAGAGCGGCCATAGCGTGATGGCGATGATCACGAGTGTTGGAAACGCGCCATGGCCGTTAGATGTAAAAATCCGCAATCTCAAGACGGCGGGTCTGCCAGCAGCATCGGTCGTGCGTATGAAACTATTCACTCTCGATGATCAATTTGTAGCGGCAAGGATCGGGCGACTGAGCCAAGCGGATCAAGCGCAAGTCGAGCAGAGCTTTGCGGTGCTGCTGTCGCGATAACGAGTACGATTTCGTTTTTGAACTCGGACAGCGCCACCGGCTTTCTCTTTGTTATGTCGCGCGCCGGTGCCGCGCGATTCATAACCGTCACGGTATAATTCCGCATTCGAGCTAAACGCATCTGTCAGAGAAAATTTCATGAGTAATATTGAATCCGTATCGAACGAGACACGATCCTTTCCGCCACCCGCGGCATTTGCCAAGCAAGCGAATATTTCCAGCGCGGACTTTCAGGCGATGAATGCCGAAGCGGCGCGCGATTACACGGGTTATTGGGCACGGCTAGCGCGCGAGAACTTGGTTTGGCACAAGCCGTTCACGCAAACGCTGGACGAAGCCAACGCGCCGTTTTATCGCTGGTTTCATGACGGTCAGTTAAATGTTTCCTACAATTGCCTCGACGTGAATTTGAAAAATGGCAATGCCGAAAAAATCGCGATCATCTTCGAGGCGGATGACGGCGCGGTCACCCAAGTTTCCTATCAAGCGCTGTATCACAAGGTCTGCCAATTCGCGAATGGCTTGAAGTCGCTCGGCATCAAAAAGGGTGATCGCGTCATAATCTATATGCCGATGTCGATCGAGGGCGTCATTGCGATGCAGGCTTGCGCGCGCATCGGCGCGACCCACTCGGTGGTGTTCGGTGGATTTTCGGCGAAGAGTTTACAGGAACGCATTATCGACGCGGGCGCGGTGGCGATCATCACCGCCGACGAGCAGATGCGCGGCGGTAAGGCATTGCCATTAAAGTCTATTGTCGATGAAGGTCTCGCGCTGGGTGGTTGCGATTCGCTTAAATCTGTCATCGTTTACAGGCGCACCGGTGGCAACATCAACGTCAATATCACTTGCGACGTGTGGATGCACGATCTGGTTGCCGGTAAAGCGGATACCTGCGAGCCGGAATGGGTCGATGCCGAGCATCCGTTATTCATTCTTTATACGTCGGGCTCGACCGGCAAGCCGAAAGGCGTGCAACATTCGTCGGCGGGCTATTTGTTGTGGGCCGCACTGACGATGAAATGGTCGTTCGACATTAAGCCGCGTGATATTTTTTGGTGTACCGCCGATATTGGATGGGTCACCGGTCACACTTACATCACCTACGGCCCGCTCGCCGTTGGCGCGACGGAAATCGTTTTTGAAGGCGTGCCGACTTACCCGAACGCGGGACGTTTTTGGGAAACCATCAACAAGCATAAAGTCTCGATTTTTTACACCGCGCCGACGGCAATCCGCTCGTTGATCAAGGCCTCGGAAACCACGCCCGCCGCCCATCCGCGCAACTATGATTTGTCGAGCTTGCGCTTGCTGGGCTCGGTCGGCGAGCCGATCAATCCGGAAGCGTGGATGTGGTATCACGAAAACGTCGGCGGTACCCATTGCCCAATTGTCGATACGTTTTGGCAAACGGAAACCGGCGGTCACATGATCACGCCATTGCCGGGTGTGACGAATTTAGTGCCCGGTTCATGCACCTTGCCGTTGCCGGGCATCATGGCCGCGATTGTCGATGAAGCGGGGCATGATGTGCCGGATGGACAAGGTGGCATTCTCGTCGTGAAGCGCCCGTGGCCTTCGATGATCCGCACCATTTGGGGCGATCCCGAACGCTTCAAGAAAAGTTATTACCCCGAGGAGCTCGGCGGCAAACTTTACCTCGCCGGCGACGGCTCGGTGCGCGACAAAGTCACGGGCAACTTCACCATCATGGGCCGTATTGACGATGTGCTGAATGTGTCCGGCCATCGCATGGGCACAATGGAAATCGAATCGGCCTTGGTGGCAAACACCAAACTCGTCGCTGAGGCAGCCGTAGTCGGACGCCCGGATGATTTGACCGGCGAAGCAATCGTCGCATTCGTCGTCACCAAAGGCCCACGGCCGACCGGCGAGGACGCGTTAAAAATGGCGCAGGAATTGCGCGACTGGGTCGGCAAAGAAATCGGCCCGATCGCAAAACCGAAAGACATTCGCTTCGGCGACAATTTGCCGAAAACTCGTTCCGGAAAAATCATGCGGCGCTTGTTGCGCGTGATCGCGAAAGGCGAAGAAATCACCCAAGACATTTCGACCTTGGAAAATCCGGCGATCTTGGATCAACTCAAGCAAGCGCTGTAGCCCACGCCCTTGGGCATTCTCACACGCTATTTAGCGAAAGAAGTCGTGGCTGGCACAGCGCTAGTGTTGCTGGCGCTGTTGATGCTTTATGCATTCTTCGATCTCATTTTCGAATTACCGCAAATCGGCAAAGGCAGCTATCGCTTGCCGCAAATGTTTACGTTTGTCGCCCTGTCACTGCCCGGCCACATCTACCAACTATTTCCCATCTCGGCGTTGATCGGCACGATCTACGCGCTCACGCAACTCTCGACCCATTCTGAACTCACGGTCATGCGCGCGTCGGGGTATTCCTTGGCGATGATCATGAAGCTGCTGATCTTGATCGGCGCCGTATTTGCGACGATCAATTTCATATTCGGCGACGTCATCGCGCCCTATTCCGATCGCATGGCACAGAAGTATCGATTGCAATCGATGAACAAATTAATCGCTCAGGAATTCCGCTCGGGATTGTGGGTGAAAGATGCCAAAACATTCGTTAACGTCGAAGAAATGTTGCCGGACACGACGCTGCGCAATTTGAAAATTTACGAATTCGACGATGCGCATCGCCTGAAAAGCATCAGCATCGCCAAGCGCGGCGAGTATCGCGGCACCAACAACTGGCGCATCAGCGACGTCGATCAAACGCTGTTTAACGGCAACACCGTATCGCTAAAAAAACTCGCCGATGCGACCTGGAAATCGGTCGTCACCCCAGAGATTCTATCGGTGTTGTTAGTGGTGCCGGAAAATATGTCAGTGTGGAGTTTGTTCACCTACATCGAACATTTACGCGAGAACAAACAAAAAACCACGCGCTACGAAATCGCGAAGTGGACCAAGATCATTCATCCGTTCGCGTTGTTAGTGATGATGACTTTAGCGTTGCCATTCGCGATCTACCAGCGCCGTAGCGGCGGCTTAAGCGGAAAAATCTTCACCGGCATTATGCTCGGCATCGGCTTTTATTTACTCAATAGTTTGTTCTCGAATTTAGGCGTACTGAACGATTGGGATCCGTTGTTAAGCGCGGCTTTGCCGACGTTGTTGTTTCTGACGCTTGCCGTCGGGATGATGAAATTCGTTGAACGGCGATAGGCCGAAACGGCACTGCTGACGCGGCTCTTCAGGTATGTCTTGCCACGAAGCAATATACATGCGCCTCATGGCGTTCTTGCTACAGATTCGAGACTTCGATCAATCGTGTGCCCAGCAATCGATCGTGTAAAAATTGTTTATCCCGATCGAATAACGCCCACCAAATCGACAATCCGCCGAGCGCGATTCCGATCAACGCGAACGCAAATCTTTGCAGCGCCTGTCCAGCCGAAAGCAAATGGCCATCGCGATTTTGCAATTGGATACGCCAGGTTTTCATCGCGAGCGTTTGACCTGATTTGCACCAGAACCAGCAAAAATACGCCGCGATGATCCCTAACAGGAATGCTTGTAGCAGTGGCCGCAAATTTTGATGATTCGGATAATTGCTGAGATAGATGAAAGCGAACGCGGCGATAAACAGCACGGCGATAAGTAACAGCGCGTCGTAAATCATGCAGAAAATTCGCCGGACTAAGCTGGGCGTTGAGTTGGAAGATTGATGCATTACGTGGTGCAGAATCGTGCGGTAGCGCTAAGTTTCGTCATTCTGAGCGAAGCGAAGAATCTGTTCTTGTTGCGCCAATAAAGCAGATTCTTCGCTTCGCTCAGAATGACAGTTTTAAGGGCTTATGAGTCAAAAGCCGGCTCGATTCGGCCAGAAAAAAACGAACGGCTATTTCTCTTGCGAACGCAATTTTTCGAGAATTTTTTGCTGTTGATCAGGCGGAAGGTTTTTTATTTTGTCGTAATTTTCACGGGCGGTTTTGCGCGATGCCGGATCGAGCTTTCCCCATTCCGGCAGTCGCGCACGGAACTTATCTTGCTCGGCCGGCGACATTTTCGGATAGTGTTTTGCCGCTTCGAGCAAATGGGTTTGTTCCGCCGGGGGTAGGTTATTCCATTGCCCCGCCAGCGGCGCGAGAACGGATTTTTCGGCGGCGCCGATGCTGTTCCAGTCCTGGGCACTTACTACGCCGGAAAGCGCAAGCAAGCCGATCGCTATTACTTGGCGTTGTCTCTTAACCATGCGTCGACATCTATGTTGGTAAATGTATGTAAGGGCAAATCGCTTGCCAGAATCTGCGCATCGATCGGCGATTTCTCGCGATCGGTTTCGTTCCAGAAATTTAGGCCGAGCGCTAACGCCAACATGGCAGCGAATCCGCCCCAAGCGAGACGCGGATTATGGCTTAGCCAATCGCTCCAACGACCGCCCGTTGAGCCATCGGCGTGCGCCAAGACCGGCTCGCTTCTATAAGCTTCGAGCGCCCGCTCGCGCGCCGCCTTTAACCTGGCGAGAGGAACAGAATCTAGTTGTTGGGTACTACGGTCAAGTTGCTGCGCAACTTTTTTGGCGAATTCCAGCTCGTTCATAGGGTGATACCTTTAGCTTTTAGCGTGGCGGCTAAGGCTTGCACGGCACGAGAACAATGGGTTTTTACGCTACCTTCGGAACACCCCATCGCCGCCGCTGTCTCAGCCACGTCAAACTCCTCCCAATAACGCAGCAGGAAGGCTTCTCGTTGACGCGTGGGGAGTTTCTTCACAGCGGCTTCTATCGCTCCAAGTGTTTGTTTTTGCTCCAACTGCGCGGGCGGTGTGTCGCCTACGCCGTTATCGGATTCTACCTCAAGTGTTTCCAACGGGTCACGATCTTCGTCATCGCCGTCTTTACTACCAAAACTAGAGAATAGCGTAGTCCAGGTCGAACGTACCTTTTGCCGGCGAAAATAATCGCGCGTGGCGTTTTGCACGATGCGTGTAAACAACATCGGTAACTCGGTGATCGGCTTGCCGCTGTATTTTTCCGTCAGCTTAAGCATCGAATCCTGGACGATATCGAGCGCTACTTCTTCGTCGCGAACGGCAAATAGCGCCTGCTTATAGGCGCGGCGTTCGGAGGACGCGAGAAAGTCCGACATTTCCTGGTAGGTGGCCAGATTACTCCCCTAGAAATTTTCGATAGGCGAAGCGCACCAAACCGGCGCGATGAACCCGCATCTTAACAAAAGTGCCTGATTTTGCGGACTTTCATTGTGGCGCTAATCGGCAAGCTGCTCTATATCGAGACATCCTTGCCACGGGCCAATAGTGGCGCGGCTCTTCGGGCATCGCCCTAGAGAAATTCGGCGCCTTGCCTATACAGCCATCGCGATTCCCTGCTAAAGTACGCCACCTACTTTTGCGTTAGATTCAACCACTATGCTTCTCATGATCGACAACTACGATTCCTTCACCTACAACCTGGTGCAATATCTCGGCGAGTTGGGCGAGGAGGTCGTGGTCCACCGCAACGACGAAATTACTCTCGGTGAAATCGCTGCGCTCAAGCCTGATCGTATCGTGGTTTCGCCGGGACCTTGCACGCCGAATGAAGCCGGCGTATCGGTGCCGCTGATCAAAGAATTCGCCGGGAAAATTCCGATTTTGGGAGTGTGTTTAGGCCATCAGAGCATCGGCCAGGCGTTCGGCGGAAAAATCGTTCACGCGCAGCAGTTGATGCACGGCAAAACCTCGCAAATTCATCATCAGAACGAAGGTGTGTTTCGCACGCTCCCTAACCCCTATCGCGCGACGCGTTACCATTCGCTCGTGATCGAACGCGCAACCTTACCTGATTGTCTTGAAGTGACGGCGTGGACTGACAACGGTGAGATCATGGGCGTGCGGCATAAATCCCTCGCGGTCGAAGGTGTGCAGTTTCACCCGGAATCGATTTTGACGGAACACGGCCACGCGCTGCTGCAAAATTTCACGCGACAATAAAGGCGTTATTTCGCGGCTAGAAACGCCTCGATTTTTTTCACGAAATCCGCATCTTCCGGCAGGGTCGAGCTGCTTACGCTGGCGACCGTTTGGCCGCTGCGATCGATCAAATATTTATGAAAATTCCAACGCGGCCGCTCGCCCGATAACGCCGCGAGCTGGTCATAGAGCGGATTACCGTTGGCCGTGCGAACGCTCGATTTCTCGAACATCGGAAATGTCACCTGATAGGTGCGTTCGCAAAATTCCGCAATTTCTTTGGGGGCGCCAGGCTCTTGCCCGCCAAAATCATTGCTAGGAAAGCCTAAAATCACGAGGCCTCGTTCCGCGTACTTTTTGTAAAGCGCCTGCAGTCCCTTATATTGTGGCGTGTTGCCGCAATAACTCGCGGTGTTGACGATCAAGAGCACTTTTCCCTGGTATTGGCAGAATTGTTGCTTATCACCGCCTTGAAGCGGCGTGAAACTTTGATTGAGTAGATCAGGACACGCGGCCTGGATTGCCATCGAAAAACCAATCGAGAAAATTGCCAGAATTAGGCGCAAGGAAAATATCCAGGTCAAAGTTGCAGGAATGGTCTGCCATTTGCGCCGATACTTTCGCCCACGCCACCAAGCGCTGCCGCGTCGCGGTGCCAGCGCAAATAGGGCTGCCAATTCGCACTGCGCTCGACATGTTCTTTGGGAATTTGGCGGCGTTCGCGTTTTGCGCTTTCAAGATAACTTTTAGCCACACCGGCAGAATCGGCATCTTTTGCTAAAGCATTGAAAGCGATTGCGAAAAACCATAGCGCAACAACAATAGGGCGTGTTCTCAAGTCTTCCTCCGCCATACACGAAAATCAAGTTTACGCACCCAGAATGGGCAAGCTTCAGCGAAAAAGGTGATGAATTGTTAAACGCGGTCGATTAAACTCTGGCCATAGGGTTTACGACGACGGTTTGCCTTGGACAAACTATAAATGATTAAAGCAGTAGATGCAACTGCACTGGCGTCAATTAGTGCGGTAGAACGTGAAACGGGGATCAGCAAAGACACACTTCGCATTTGGGAGCGGCGCTATGGCTTTCCGCAACCCGCACGCGATTCGAATGGCGATCGCGCCTACACGCAGCCCGACGTGGAGCGCTTGCGAACCATTAAAGTCCTAATCGATCATGGCATGCGGCCGGGAAAAATCGTTCACCAGCCGCCGGCTAACCTCGCGCAAATTTCCGCGTCGCACAGTCAAAAACCCGTAACAAATTCGCAGCATCGGCACGAGATCGAGCGCTTCATCAGCATGATCAAGAATAACGAATTGATCGAGCTGCAAAGATTACTTAACCAATCGCTCCTGTGTTACGGGCTGCAAGCTTTTATCACGGACATTGTTTCGCCGCTTAACGCGTTTGTCGGCGAGGCGTGGATTGTCGGAGAGTTACAAATATATCAAGAGCATGCGTACACTGAGATCCTGCAAAATATCCTCCGCCACGCGCTCGTCAGCTACGAAAAAACCGAAACTCCACCAAAACTCCTGCTTGCGACCCTGCCGAAAGAACATCACAGTATAGGTTTACTGATGGTGGAAGCCGCGCTCGCGGTAGAAGGCGTGTTTTGTGTTTCACTAGGCGCGCAATTGCCGATCGTGGAGATCGTAAACGCAAGCGTTGCCAACCGCTGCGACGTTGTTGCGTTGTCCTTCACTGGAAACTATCCGATCAAGTCGATAACCGAAGGCCTGGCGGAACTTCGCCAAGCGCTTCCGTCCCAAATGGAAATCTGGGCCGGCGGTAGTGCGATCGCCCGAACTAAGCGCATTGTCGACAATATACGAATGCTGCCAACGCTCGACCACGCGATTAAAGAAGTAGGATTATGGCGTCAGCGTTATATCAATAAGAAGACCAAATCTGTTTGACTGCGAAGTAAATCTCATCTCGCTAATAAGTGATCAGATCACCCGGATCAAGATTCCAGCGCCGCGGCATCGCGTAAATCGCGCTCGTCATTTGCGCTTTTTTTACCGTCGATCAGTCAATTTCGAGCATCGCCCGGCGGTCGATTTTTAGCCAAATGTTATACTTTACAGTTAACAATTTTGGTTATTTGCTCCTTTGACATGCCGGTTTCGCAGCACATCTTTACGTTGGGCATCAATCACCAAAGCGCGCCGGTTGCCATTCGCGAACGAATGGCTTTCCCGCCGGAAACGCTAACGCCTGCGCTGCGCGAGTTGGTCAAGTTACCGGGCGTGTCAGAAGGTGCGATTCTATCGACCTGCAACCGCACCGAAATTTATTGTCATGCCAGCACGCCGGAATCAGTTTCAAACTGGTTGGCACACTTTCATTCGCTGGAATCTCATCACGTCGAACCCTATCTCTACCAACACGCCGACGGTACGGCTGTGAAACACGCGTTTCGCGTGGCCTCGGGCTTGGATTCCATGGTCATCGGCGAGCCGCAAATTTTAGGGCAAGTAAAAGAAGCCGCACGTGCCGCGCGCGAATCGGGCACGCTCGGATTGTTGCTCGACAAATTATTCCAAACGACGTTTTCCGTCGCCAAAGAAGTACGCAGCACCACGGAAATCGGCGCGAATTCTGTCTCAATGGCCGCCGCCGCTTTAAAACTTGCTAATCGCATCTTCGGCAGCGTGAAGGAACAGCGCGTGCTCTTCATCGGCGCCGGCGAAATGATCGAACTCGTCGCCACGCACTTCGCCGCACAGACACCAAAACATTTAACCGTCGCTAACCGCACGCTGGAACGCGCGAAACATTTGGCCGATAGATTTCATGGCAGCGCCATCACGCTCGGCGAGTTGCCCGATCATATTGCCACGCACGACATCATCATCACCTCGACCGCGAGCACGTTGCCGATTCTGGGCAAAGGTCTGATCGAGCGCGCAATTAAACAGCGCAAACATCGCCCAATTTTCATGGTCGATCTTGCGGTGCCGCGCGACATCGAACCGGAAGTGGCCGATTTGCGCGACGTGTTTCTTTACACCGTCGACGATCTTGGCGCCGTGGTGCAAGAAGGGCTGGGTAAGCGCGAATCCGCAGTGGCTGCGGCAGAATCCATTATCGATAATCGCGTCACGGAATTCGCTCAGTGGCTCGATGCACGCGCGTCAGTGCCGACTATTCGCCAACTGCGCGAGCGCGTCGAGCAATATCGCGTCACGGAGCTGGAGCGCGCGCAGCGAATGCTCGCCAAAGGCGAAAATCCTGAGCAAGTGTTGGAAGCCTTGAGCCGCGGTCTTATGAATAAATTTATGCATCACCCGACTCGCGCGCTGCAAGACGTCGACACCAACGAACGCGCCGAACTCATCCGCATCATCAATCAGCTTTTCCCCAGCGCCGAACAAGAATGAAAGCATCGATACAACAAAAGCTCCTGTCCTTGAAAGACAGGCTGGGCGAACTCGACAAGCAATTGTCGAGCGAGACCGTCACCGCGAGCATGGACAACTACCGCAAACTGACCAAGGAGCACGCGGAAATTTCCCCGGTCGTCGCATTATTTCAGGATTATCAAAATACCGAAGCGGATATCGCCGCCGCGCAAGACATGTCGAATGATCCGGACATGCGCGAGTACGCCGACGCGGAAATCAAAAGCGGCAAAGAAAAACTCCTCTCGCTGGAAAAAGATTTGCAAACACTGCTGTTGCCGAAGGACCCGAACGACGAGCGCAACATTTTTCTGGAGATTCGCGCCGGCACCGGCGGCGACGAAAGTGCACTTTTTTCCGGCGATTTATTCCGCATGTATGCGCGCTATGCCGAGCGCAATCGCTGGCAAGTGGAAATCATTTCCGAGAGCCTGGGCGAAGTCGGCGGCTACAAAGAAGTCATCGCAAAAATCATCGGTCAGGGCGCCTATTCAAAACTGAAATTCGAATCTGGCGGCCATCGCGTGCAGCGCGTGCCCGACACGGAAACCCAAGGGCGCATTCACACCTCTGCATGCACCGTCGCGATACTGCCGGAAGTGGATGACGTCAGCGATGTCGTCATCAACCCCTCGGAAATTCGCATCGACACCTTCCGCGCCAGCGGCGCCGGCGGCCAGCACATTAACAAGACCGATTCCGCCGTGCGCATCAC
>JANOLP010000007.1:0-11951 GCA_031419835.1 Pseudomonadota bacterium
GACTCTACAAAATGCCGACGGTGGCTGGCTGGAAGATGGCGCATGCCGCGACGTGAAGAACATCGGAAAGCCGTGTGCGGGAAAATCGCATGCACGGTTTGATGAGGGAGGGCAGGTGAAAACCTGTTCTCTACTCTACTCTACCCGCGGTTGACTACGCATGGGGCACCTCCGCTACTTGCGCAAAGCGCTCGAATGTCCCGGCCGCCACGGCCATCAACTCGGGCACGGCGGTGAGATACCAGTAGGTGTTCGATATCTTGGCGTGGCCCATATACGTCGACAGCGCCAGCATCGCCTGATCGATATCGGTGCCGTGTTCGTGCCAAAGCATGACCCGCCGGACTGCAAAGGTGTGGCGAAGGTCATGGATGCGTGGCGCGTGATGGGCACCACGATTGACCCAACCGAGTTGCTTGCGCAGACCGGCGAAGATCAGATCAACATTGTGAATCCGTAGGTGTTGGCCCCGATACTTACCGTGCGAACCGACGAAGAAAGGCGTTTCCGGCGTCACGACGATATGACGGTTACGCAACCGCCGATAACGTTGCAATGCCGCGATCGTCGTCGGGTGCAACGGCAACTGCCGCGACTTGGCAAACTTGGTTTGCCGAATCCTCACCATTCCCTGTTTCAGATCGACATCGCTATCGAGCAGATCCATTGCTTCGCTTACCCGCAAGCCGGCGGCGGCGATCAGACCGAACAAGGTTTCGTGGGTCGCTGCGCGTAAGTTGCCGGGCGGGCCCAGCGTGCGCGCGGCTGCCAGCAAATCAACGATTTCCTGTTCGTGGTAAATGTGTGGTGTGAGACGGTCTGGAACCGGGCCAAAGACGGATTCTTCCGGTACTTCCGTCAGCAGTTCGAATTGCCGAAGATAGCGCATGAAGGGACGCAGCAATTTGAGGCGTCGTGCCCAGGCGGCCGGCTCGGCCTTTTTACACTGGCCCTTCGCCCACTGCGCCATCAACTCAACGGTCAGTGGCCCGCGATGTTTTAGCTGATCGACGTAGCGAGCAAAGCTCGCGATGGCCGGACCCATCTGGCTCAATCCATAGCCCAGACGACGCCGTTCGGCTAAATAGTTCGCGACATGGGTCTGCGTCGTTGTGCGTGTCTTCATGTCGCGCTCCCCGGCCACGGCAAGGCAACGGCGGCGAGTTTGCGGTTATCCAGCTTGGCGTAAATAAGTGAAGTGTTCAGCGAACGATGGCGCAGCACATCGGCCACTTCCTTGAGTGAGCTGCCCTGTTCCAACAGGCGCCGTGCCACACTATGGCGTAGTGCATGGGTACGCGTGTGCGTAATGCCGATACGCTGATAGGCATCGCGGATCAGGCGGTGAACGGTATCCGCGGTAATGGGCGCATCATGTGGGGCGAGACGGCGCGCGAATACCGCCGGGTTCGTGGTGGGCGGGCGTTCCAAGCGCAAATAGTCGGCAATCGCTTGTCCGGTGACGGCCGGCAACGGCAGAATATCCTCGCGCCGTGATTTGTTACGCCGCAAGGTCACCGTGCCGTTGTGCCAATCGATGTCGGCAAGGGCCAGCTTGGCGATTTCGCTGATGCGCAATCCCATATCCAGCGCGCAGCGCACCATGGCATAACCGCGACGCGATGACGGTAAGGAATCCGGAAAGGCGCCGAGCAAGCGCTCGATCTCATCATTGCTGAGTGATCGCGGTAGCGCGGCTAAGTTCCAATGGGCGGGGGATGCGATGACGCCGGTGAGATGATGCACATGATCGCCACGGAATCTGCGGTAGCGAAAGTAGGCGCGCAGCGATGACGCCAGCGCGGCGGCATTGGAGTACGTGCCGCGTTTGTCCAATTCCTCGGCGAGGAACTGCCTGATGTCTGCCGGTTGTAATGCTGAGATCACAACTGCACGTTTGCCGAATCGACGCTGGAGAAATCGTCGAACCAGGCGCGCGCAGTGTCGCCGTGTGCCAGACGACAATCCTCGTACATGAACCATGTAGGCATCAAAATCACGAATCTCGTCTTCGATGGGACCGTTAGCAATGACCGGCATGGCGATGACGCCACGTTCGCGTAGTACGCGCAGCAGGTGTACGCACGCGGCCCGCAGGTCGTTGTGGCCTCGAACCACCGGCATGGGGCAGTGACAGTGGGGTAGATGCTTGCTCAGAAACCGCGTAACGGCGGCTTCATCGAGCTTATTCAGACGCAGGTTGGTTTGCTGCATCCATCGCGCGAAATGCGTGATACAGCGCAGGTATTGACTGGCGGTGTTGTGTGCGTAACGGCCGCGGTTTAGATAAGCAAGGTACGCGTCAACGTGGGCCGCAAGCGCGCTGTTGCGCAATTCGCTTTTAACATCGCACGGCAAAAAATAGTTCGAGTCCATGGCAGTCTCCAGTGGTGGGGATTTCCACTACAGAGGACTGCGATAATTATGTCTACTCCGCTACCGCCTACCTACCCGCAGCACCAGCAACCACGCCACCGCTACGCTCTCGCAAAACCGCAGTACACATAATGGCCGGAAGCGGCAAATGTTGCAACAAGCAGCCAATCGTTGCGACGCCAGGACAAAGCCAACCCGGTTGTCCATCTCGCCGGAATCGAAACACGGTTCACATGGTCGAAATAGTGGGTCAATTCGAATCAAAACGGGCGCCAAAATTCAAACGGAATATGCAGTAATTCGCGCCGATTTCGAAATCGGCGTGATTCTTTTGCATTCGGCAAGACGCTTACGACTTAATGTGCTTCAATAGCTGCTGGAGCCAGTCGGCAGCGGAGGTATTACATGCAAGTCGTTTTGAAGTTTTTCCGAGTCGTTTGTGCACTTAGTACGCCGGTCCTGTTCTCATGCACCGCGCTTAGCGCACAGGCTGTTGAAAATACCACCTCCAGCGAATGGCCGTTCCCAGCGGGCGACGCGGGCGCGCAGCGCTATTCCCCGCTCACTGATATCAATCGCATCAACGTCTCACAGCTTAAGATAGCGTGGACATACCGCCACGGCGATTATCGCTCGGGTTGGCCGGATCCATTCAAGGGAACGGCCTTTGAAGCCTCGCCCATCGTTATCGACAACCGCTTGATTTTCTCCACGCCGTTCAACCGCGTGATCGCGCTCGATCCGCAGACGGGACGCGAATGGTGGATGTTCGATCCGAAGATCGACAAATCGCGCCGATTTGCTAACTTGACGGTCAATCGTGGCGTCGCGTTTTGGCGCGCCGACGAGGGTGAAGGTGTTTGTACAAAGCGCGTTTTCCTTGCGACCTTGGATGCTCGGTTAATCGCGTTGGATTTCGCTACCGGCCAGCGTTGCGCGGACTTCGGGACGCGCGGCGAAGTCAATCTGCTCGACGGCATCGAACACTTGGTTGACGACTGGGAATTCAACGTTACTTCGCCGCCCACCGTCGTCGGCAACGTTGTAGTAGTCGGCTCCTCGCTGGCCGACGAACTGCGCCGCATCCAGCCGTCCGGCGCGGTGCGTGCGTTCGATGCGCGTAGCGGCAAGCTGTTGTGGCGTTTCAACACCATTCCGAAGCCAGGTGAATTCGGCGCCAAGACTTGGGAACAAAACAGCGCGAGCATTCATGGCGGCGCAAATGTTTGGTCGACCATCACCGCTGATGAGCAGCGTGGGCTGGTGTTCCTGCCCGTCAGCACCGCCGGGCCGGACTTCATCGGCGTTGATCGGCCCGGTGCGAACTTGTTCGTCGATTCGGTCGTAGCGCTGAAGGCCCAAACTGGCGAGCGCGTTTGGCACTTTCAAACCACGCATCACGATCTTTGGGATTACGATCTCGCCGCCCCGCCGCTGCTCGCGAGCGTTAAGCATAACGGTAAAGTGATCGACGCCGTAGTTCAGGGCACCAAGACTGGATTTGTATTTGTGTTGAATCGCGATACCGGCGTACCGCTTTTTCCCGTGGAGGAAAAGCCGATGCCTGCGAGCGAGATTCCGGGCGAGGCGATTTCACCGACACAGCCGGTGCCGACCAAACCACGGGCCTTGGTGCCGCAGCAATTAACCGAGAAAGATTTGTGGGCTGACGATCCTAAACATTAAACCGCATGTCTAAAGCGATTTCGCGAACTTCGTAACAATGGGCTTTACACACCGCCGAGCCAAGATTGGACGATCTTGTACCCCGGTACCGCCGGTGGAATTAACTGGTCCGGCGGCGCAATGGATCCGGTGAGCGGCCTCTATTTTGTACCGACACGAAATGATGTGCATCTGGTTCGGCTCAACAAACTTCTCGATGAAAATTTTGCGAAGACCGATGGCAAAATTATGAGTAGCACGTTTGCTGCGTTGCGCTGGGCGAGAACCCGCGAGGGCACGGGCTTGCGCTATGGCCAACTGCGCGACGCGTTTATGGTGAACGATTTGGCGTGTCATAAACCACCGTGGGGCATGCTACATGCGGTCGATCTTAACAGCGGCGAAATTCGTTGGCAGGTGCCGATTGGCGAGGACAAGCGCTTAGGTGTGCGCGGCCTGCCGAATTTTGGGCCGCCGCTAGTGACGGCCGGTGGGTTGATCTTTCACGCGGGAACGAAAGAGTTAATGTTGCGCGCGCACGATACGGATACCGGCGCGGTGCTGGCATCGTTTGATATTCCCGCGGGTCTTCATGCTGGCCCGATTACCTATAAGTTGCGGCCGAATGGCATACAATTTCTGGTCATCGCCCCCGGCGGGCACAAACGAATGGGCTCGAAATTGGGCGATTACATTATTGCGTACACGCTCCCCTAAAACCTAGAATTTGATACGACAATTCAACTCCTTCCCAAGCGTAGCGGGGGAAGGCGGGGATGGGGGCAAGCAGAGGCCCGCGAAACAAACAACGCCACCATTCCCCGCAAAACTAGTTGGCAAAAATCCGCCTCCTCCCCAACCCCCGCGCAAAAAGCGCGCAAGGGAGGGAGTGGTTTCGGTTGATCATCGCTTACACTGGTTCAATCGGTCCTGGTGTGGCTGGGTCGGCAGGCGCGATCAAGTCAAACGGAATAGCGAGCATTCCCTTCAGATTCACGACATCCCGTGGCTTTCTGAACTCCGGAATTCCGATCGTCATTTTCGTGTGCCCAAGTGCAGGGATGGGCTTATAAGTGCCGAGCAGACGATCCCAAAACGAAAAACAAAAACCAAAGTTTAAGTTCGTTTCGGTACGGTCGATTGAATGGTGCACTCGATGCATGTCGGGCGTTACCAGCAAGCCTCTTAGGATTTGATCCACTTGGCGCGGCATCGCGATATTGGAATGATTGAACATTGCCGTGACAGTTAGCAAGGTTTCGAAGATCAGGACGGCGATGACCGGCGGGCCGAGAGTGACAATGATCAAGAACTTAATTCCCATCGACAGCAGTATCTCGATCGGGTGAAATCGCGTGCCGGTGGTGACATCGAAATCGAGATCGGCGTGGTGTACGCGATGTAACCGCCATAGAAGCGGCACGGCATGGAAGACCAAATGTTGCAGGTAGATTGCCAAGTCCAACAACACCACTGAGGCAATGATTGCGGGCGCGCCGGATAGCTGAAAAATTCGTAAAAGTCCCATTTCGTGCGAAGCGGCAAACGCAGCAAAACCCACCGCTGCCGCCGGGAACAAAATGCGCACTAGGATCGAGTTTATGAGCAACAGCGTGAGATTGTTTTTCCAGCGCCGTATTCTTGGCATCATGAGTAGGCGCCGTGGCGCCCGGACTTCCCATAGAATCATCGCCGCGAGCGTAAGGATAAACGCGGCAACGCGAACAAAGGGTTCATGGGCAAGCAAAAATTCGGTTAGCATTGTCAACAATTCAAGTCAGATGAAAGGTTCGTTATTTCATATTCAATTGATCGATTGAATAATTGAAAGTATAATCTTTAATATGACCATGTCAAGACAATCACCAAAAGCATTGTTGTTCGAGCAATTCGCCCGCATTGGCCAAGCGCTGAGCAGCGGCCCGCGATTGGAGCTATTGGAATTGCTCGCACAGAGCGAACGCAGTGTGGACGCCCTGGCACAGTTGACCGGGCTGAGTGTCGCCAACACCTCGCGCCACCTGCAGCAGTTGCGCCAAGCGGGCCTCGTTGCTACGCGCAAGGAAGGCCAGTTCGTTCATTACCGGCTCGCCGGCGACGAGGTCGTTCGCCTGCTCTACGCGCTAGGCGCCGTGGGTGAATCCTATTCCGCCGAGGTCGAGCGATTGGTCAAGACTTTTATGGCCGATAAAGATTCGCTTGAACCCGTGCCGGCAGAAGAACTGCTGGTGCGTGCCCGCAAGGGATTAGTCACGATACTGGATGTTCGGCCGGCGCAAGAATACGCCGCCGGGCATGTCCCCGGCGCGATCAATATTCCACTACCGGAAATCAATAAACGCCTGCACGAACTGCCGGCGAATCGCGAAGTGGTCGCGTATTGCCGCGGGCCTTATTGCTTGATGGCGTTCGAAGCCGTGGCATTGCTACGTAAAAAGGGCCGCAAAGCGCGGCGACTTCAGGACGGCCTGCCGGAATGGCGGCTGCGCGGCCTCCCGGTCGAGCGCGATTCGCTCAACTAAAGCGACTAAATGAAGCGGCCGATTTATCTCGACTACAACGCGACGACGCCGGTCGCGCCGGAAGTAGCCGAGGCGATGCAGCCATTTTCGCACGAAGCATTCGGCAATCCCTCTTCGTCCCATTGGTACGGACGCCGGGCTCATGACGCGATAGCAGAGGCTCGGAAAAATACCGCGGCGCTTGTCGGTGCGCAGCCGAAAGAAATTACGTTTACCGGTTGCGCCACCGAAGCCAATAACCTCGCCTTACGTGGCGTTGCTAACGCGTTACCGGAAAAACGGCGGCACATTATCGTCTCCGCAGTCGAGCATCCTGCGGTTCTCGAACCCGCGCTGGGGCTTCGCGCGCGCGGCTGGGACGTTAGCATAGTCCCGGTCGATCGCCACGGTTGGGTCGATCCCGCTGATATCAAAGCAGCACTGCGCGATGACACGGCGCTCGTCTCCATCATGCATGCGAACAACGAAGTCGGCACGATTCAGCCGATCGCCGAAATCGCCGCCCTCGCCCATTCGCGTGGCGCACTAATGCACACGGACGCCGCACAATCACCCGGCAAGATTTCCGTCAAAGTTGACGAGCTTCACGTTGATTTACTCACGCTCGCCGGACATAAGTTTTATGCGACCAAAGGCGTTGGCGCGCTATATGTTCGACGCGGTACGAGTATCGCATCGGATTTGCAGGGCGCAGGACAAGAGCACGGCTTGCGCCCCGGAACGGAGAATGTTCCTGCAATCGTGGGCATAGGCGAAGCGGCGCGATTGGCGACGACGCATGCAGCACGGGACAACGCACATTTGCATCGTCTTCGCGACGAATTTCACCGACTCTTGCAGCAAGCAATTCCCGACATTGTTCTCAATGGTCACCCATCGATGCGCCTGCCGAATACGCTTAACGTTTCGTTTCCAGGCGTGAGCGGACGCGACCTCTTGCGCGAAGTCGATTGCGACATTGCGGCATCGGTGGGTTCTGCGTGTCATTCGCAAAGCGATAGCGTGAGTGGTGTGCTGGCGGCGATGGGCATCATCCCCGCGCGCGCGATGGGCGCAATACGATTTTCGGTAGGACGGTATTCAACGCTCGACGAAATTATTCGCGCAGCCGAGATATTAATCACGGTGTGGAAAAGGCTTGCGAAAAACTAGCCCTTGCAGAAAGTCTCGTTGATTGAGTTTTTCAGAAATAATTGACTACTTTTCAAACGATGATCCCTCCCTCTCCCGTCGAGCGGGCGAGGGAGTTTAGTCCCCTCGCCCCTCCGGGGAGGGGTGGGGGTGAGGGGACAGTCGCCATTTGTGCACACGACGGTGAATTTAGGTTCACGAAAAGTCGTCGCCGTTAGATTGCACAACGGACTATGACGCGAAACGCCGTCAGACGTTGTCATCGCGAGGAGCTCGACGAGGGCCGCGGCGATCGAGATTTGACGAGGCTGGTGCGCGCTGCGCGCGAGATTGCTTCGCATTCGCTCGCAATGATCAGCATGGAGGTCACGGACGAGAATGCTCTTCACGGCGATTGAACCTCCTATTACGCCTTTTTTGGCAGCCTTCAACGCGCCAACAGGAAGCTAATGCGCAATGGTTGACGTCTATTCCATTACCGTGGTAATGTCTTTTAATGTCAATCGCCCAATCCAAAGTAACCGCCCAAGGCCAAATATCCGTGCCGGCCGAAGTTCGTAAGAAACTCGGCATCGGGCCCGGTTCTATTTTGGAATGGGACGAAAGCGATGATCAAATCGTCGTGCGCAAGGCAGGTCGGTACACGTCAGCAAACGTTCATGAGGCTTTGTTCGACAAAACGCCTCCGAAGCAAACATCCCCCGCAGATGTAAAGGAAGGCATAAAAAAGTACATTCGCGAAAAACATGCGCGCCGTTGACACCAATGTTTTGGTTCGGCTACTGGTTCGAGATGACGCCGCTCAGGTTAAGGCCGCCGAGAACTTCATTGAGAAAGGCGCGTGGGTATCTCAGCTTGTTTTGGCGGAAACACTTTGGGTGCTCGAAGCAGTCTACGAAAGATCAAAATCGCAGTTAGCAAAAGCCATAGATCTGCTAGTTAACCATGAAACATTGACGTTGCAAGATGCCGATGTTGTATCGGCAGCGCTTGCGAATTTTCGTAAACGTCCAACGCTCGGTTTCTCGAATTGCTTGATTTTGGAAATTGCGCGCAAGGCGGGACATCTACCGCTTGGGACGTTCGATAAAAGTCTCGGTAAATTGAGTCAGACCTTTCGACTGTAGCAAGCGTAGGTTGGGCTGACGCAGGAAGCCCAACACGATGCGCGGAAAATGAATGTTGGGCTTCCTTTGTCAGCCCAACCTACACTTGTTTCTTTTCGTTTGGCTTCAGCGCACCACGGCGCATTTGATCCAACTCGATGCTCTCAAACAACGCTTTGAAATTACCTTCGCCGAATCCCTGATCGCCCTTGCGTTGGATGAACTCGAAGAAGATCGGGCCTAATTGGTTCTGACTAAAAATTTGCAGCAACAAAGCGCCGGGTTTGCCGTCCATTAAAATTTTTCGTGCCTTGAGCGCGGCGATGTCTTCGCCGTGTCCGGGAATGCGTTTCTCGATCAATTCGTAATAGGTATCGACCGTGTCGAGCAGTCGAACGCCACTCGCGCGCATGGCATCAACGGTTGTGAAAAGATCGCCCGAGCCGAGCGCGATGTGCTGGATGCCCTCGCCCTTGTACGTGTCCAAATACTCGGTGATTTGGCCTGCTGTTTCATTTCCTTCTTCGTTAATCGGGATGCGAATTTTGCCGCACGGGCTGGTCAGCGCTTTGCTTTTGACGCCGGTGACTTGGCCTTCGATATCGAAGTAGCGTATCTCGCGAAAATTAAATAAGCGCTCGTAAAAATCGGCCCACTCGGCCATGCGGCCGCGATGCACGTTATGCGTGAGGTGATCGATGTATTGCAAGCCGTGGCCGATGGGATTTAAATCGGCGTTGGCTAACGGCTCGAAATCCACATCGAAAAATCCGATATTGCCGATGTCGCCCGCCTTCGCATTATTTTTTCCACGCCAACGGTCGACGAAATAAATGATCGAATCACCGATGCCTTTGATCGCCGGAATGTTCAGTTCGCCCGGCCCGCTTTGTCCGGCATAACCCCACGCGCCGAGCGACAGCGCGCGCTCGTAGGCAAGCTTAGCGTCCTGCACGCGAAACGCAATCGCGCACACGCTCGGACCGTGCAAGCGCGCGAAGCGCTGCGCGAACGAATCGAGTTCGGCGTTGAGAATAAAGTTGATCTCGCCTTGGCGATACAGCGTCACGTTTTTGTGACGATGTTTGGCGATGGCCATAAAACCCATGCGCTCGAATACCGCCGCCATCGCCGCCGGATCGGGCGCGGCGTACTCGATGAATTCGAAGCCATCGGTGCCCATGGGGTTATCGGGTGATGCTTGCGGTGTGACGGGCATTGATTGCTACTTTCAAAGAAAAGGTTGACTGGTGTAAATTATGCTCGAATACGATAAAGAATTGTGGCCAATGACTACTCGCCCCTCACCCTAGCCCTCTCCCCGCGCGCGGGGCGAGGGGATGCTCCCCTTGTTTTTCTGTGTCATCGCCACCATGTAAAATCCAATAATGCGCGATCACGCCCATCCCACTACTTCCGTTTTACCCACGCCCAATTCCAAAGCAGCGCCCGGTGGTTTCGCGGTGTTGCGTTCGCTGACTCCCTATCTGTGGGATTACCGTTGGCGTGTTGGGTTAGCGTTGCTTTGCCTCGTGATTGCTAAGCTGGCAAACGTCGGCGTGCCATTGGTATTAAAACAAATCGTCGATACGCTCGATCAATCGAAGGCGATGTTGATGGTGCCGGTGTTTTTGCTGATCGGCTATGGCGTGCTGCGATTTTCGACGACGCTATTTACCGAGTTGCGCGACACGGTGTTTGCTAAAGTCGCGCAGCAAGCGATTCGCCGCGTGGCGTTGGAAGTGTTCCAACATTTACATGCGCTGAGTTTGCGCTTTCATTTGGAACGCCAAACCGGCGGCATGACGCGCGACATCGAGCGCGGTTCGCGCGGCATCGAAACCATACTGCGTTTCGCGATCTTCAGTATTCTGCCGACGCTGCTGGAGATGACGTTGGTCGGCATCATCATGGTGACGAAGTACGACATCTGGTTCGCCATCATCACGCTCGGCACATTGATTGCGTATATAACCTCGACCATCGTCATCACCGAGTGGCGAACGAAATTTCGCCGCGCGATGAACGAAATGGATTCGCGCGCCAGCACGAAAGCAATCGACAGCTTGCTGAACTACGAAACGGTGAAATATTTCGGCAACGAAGAATTCGAGGTTAAGCGCTACGACCAAAATCTCAAGCAGTGGGAGCAAGCGTCAGTGCGCAGCGCCACCTCGTTGTCTGGGCTCAACATCACACAGAGTTTGCTCATCGCATCCGGCTTAACCTTGCTGATGGTTCGCGCATCGAACGGCGTTGCGGCAGGCACGTTGACCTTGGGCGATTTCGTGTTGATCAACACCTTGCTCATCCAACTTTATATTCCGCTCAATTTCTTGGGCATGATTTATCGCGAGATTAAGCAAGCGCTGGTGGATATGGACAAGATGTTCACGTTGCTGCGCTTGAATGCGGAAATTCAGGATGCTCCGGATGCGCGCGAGCTTGTCGTCACGCGCGGCGAGGTGCGTTTCGATCATGTGAATTTCGCTTACGATCAACGCCGGGAGATTCTTAACGACGTCGATTTTACGATCGCGCCGGGCAGTAAAGTCGCCGTGGTCGGCTCGAGCGGTGCGGGAAAATCGACGCTATCGCGATTGCTGTTTCGATTCTACGAAGTCAGCGGCGGCGGCATTTCCATCGACGGTCAAGATATTCGCCACGTCACACAAAAAAGTTTGCGCAGCGCCATCGGCATCGTGCCGCAAGATACGGTGTTGTTCAACGATACGATTTACTACAACATCGCCTACGGCAAACCCGACGCAACGCGCGAAGAAATTATCCAAGCGGCGAAGCACGCGCACATTCACGATTTCATCGAAACCTTGCCCGACAAATACGACAGCATGGTCGGCGAGCGCGGCCTGAAATTATCCGGCGGCGAAAAACAGCGCGTCGCGATCGCGCGCACGGTTTTGAAAAATCCGAGCATCTTGGTGTTTGACGAAGCGACATCGGCGCTCGATTCTAAAACCGAAAAAATCATCCAAGCGGAACTGCGCGAAGTTTCACGCGATCACACGACCTTAGTCATCGCTCATCGCCTCTCGACCATTGTCGACGCCGATCAAATTTTAGTGATGGATCACGGCAACATCGTCGAGCGCGGATCCCATCGCGAATTGCTGGCGTTGAACGGCGCTTA
>JANOLP010000008.1:0-6269 GCA_031419835.1 Pseudomonadota bacterium
AGCTTGGCGGCGCGGGTCGACAGTACAGACACCTTACCCGGGGAGATCTCGGCCACGAGAGTGGGCGAGAAGTCAGCAGAGTCCGTAGTAGCGAAGAGGCCTGGTGAAAGCCAGGCGGAGTGAAGGGACGAAGAGTCACGAGAGCGGGACCCGCCCGAGCTCACTGGCTAGGCGAATAGGTGGTTGAAAGGCGAGGGGCGTTGCAACTGCGGCAGCCACCCCTGGCGGCACTAGGCACATTGGTGAGTGGATTCTCATCGAAGTGACGGGGCTAACCGTCGAGTCAAACCGGTGCGGCGACAGGAGGAGATGCCACGCAATGAGTTCCTTGGGAACTCGCGAGCGCGCGGTGAGGCAGAGCTTGCTGGACTCAACGGCCATATGCGGAAAACCGCACGTACGGTGGTGTGGGAGGACTGACGGGCGCAATCCCGTCAGTCCGACCCGATCAATTGCAATTTCACTTGTGCATTGGGTAGGGTAGATTGGGATCCGACGGATAACTAATGCCGAACTTCTTGTTGGTAATGAATAAGACGGTCACGTCGTTATTCGCGGTGGCGCCGTGCTGCATCCAGCCGCCTTCGGGGAACCACACGAAGCTGCCTGGGCCATGCTCACCTTCGTGCGTCTTGAGGACGCCATCGAGTACGTACATGCCGTGCGCGTTGGGATGTGTGTGCCAAGTGTTGGTGAAGCCCGCTTGATAGCGAACCTTCAGAACCATCATGCCGGTCTCCGGATCCGCTTGCAGCGCCTTCACCGGAATCTTCGCGTTGATCTGCGGGATCCCCAACATTTCCCATGGCATCCAATTTGAATCGATAACCTGCAACTTAACCAAATTCGTCGGCGGCTTCGAATCCGATTGCTGTGCAAAGGCAGTCGATGCTAAAAGGCACGAGGCAAAGACAGCGCCGGTAACGGTCAGGATCGTACGTTTCATTAGTGTTCTCCTCAAGCGAATTGTGAGTGCGACATTTAGCCAGCCTCAGCGAATGGAGGTGTTTTGATTTGATCCGCAACTCTGGTTCGCCCGGTGTAGCTTATTACGCCGCGCAGCTCGCACGCTCGGCGCAAGGACAGCATAAGGCATGCATTCGGCCGAATCAAGCTTGAGCTTGCGTAGGGCGCACGCTACGCAGGCGGACCATTTCCCCCAAGTTTCCGCATCGTCTGGCGCGCCAACCCAGCGCCATGAACAAAAGCGCAATCAGGCTGCCCTCCGGCGTGCCGGTGCGGTTCATCGCGCAACCTCCGCCGCCGCCTCCACCGGAGGATACAGCGGTATCGTCATCGCTGATGTCTATCGTCGCAACGCTACGCGCTCCAATTTGCGCGGACCCGGTTGGATTTGTTAACTCGACAGTTAATGACTCAGTGGCCTCGGCCGTCGTGTCATTGGTAATCGAAACGATAATGATTTTGGCGGTTTGATCGCCGTCGGCGAAATTAACTGTGCCTGTCGCGGTGGTGAAATCGGCCGTCGATACGGCGCTACCGTTTCGTGTTGCATAATCGACGCTGACGGCGCCAAGCGCATTCTCATCGCGCGTAACACGCAGCGTGATCGACGCACCACTCTCGGTGACTTGATAGTTTGCAAGTTCAAATTGCAGCAGCGGCGCGGGTCCCGCAGGCGCGCTAACGAAGGCTGTTGTGGCGATGCTCAATGCTAGCGTCGGCGCGTTCGCCGCGAATTGCACGCCCGTATAACCGGGAACGTCGGCGAAGCGTCCGTGAAACGCGTTGGTCCAGTTGGAAAGCCCGGTCGGTGTCAGCCCGCGATTGAGCGGCAGGTCTGCGACAACCGGTGGCTGATTGTCACGTGCCGCGGAATATCGTCCGGTGAGTTCTGCGCTTAAGAACGAATTGGGATGGTTCCACCAAAAACCGCCCAAAAGTTCTCCATGGTAAAAGGAAACCACGCCCATCCCTTGGCCATTGCCTGCCCAATTGATTGCGTTGACGACGTAGCCGACGGCGCCATCATAAAGAAAACAAACGTCAATTGGCGAACAATTGCCGGAGTCACCGCGTATTGCGTGAAAGTCGGCATCGCTGCCGCTGATTAACGTGCGTTCGCCGCGCGCCACTTCGATCGCAAGTTTGTTGTTGAGGATTCCCGCGTAGTCCGGGGTAAGATCGGGATCGGTCGGCGTCGGACGGGTGCGAAATCCTTCCGCATTTTGAATCACTAGAACATCGTAATTGCTAAACGTTGGTGCTGGATCGGTCGGGCCAAAGAAAGTGACTTGCCAATGCACCTTCGCCGACTCGGGCAATGTCGCGGCACGGCCAGCGAGTTCGAGCACTTGCGAACGATACAACGACGTTGGCGCGCCGTAGGTATACCAAAGTACGTCGATAGTCGCACCGTTCGCAGGTACGACATTCGCCAATCCCGCGACCAATAACCAGCCGGAAAGCGAATTTATCGATGCACTACCGCGCCTGAGAAAACGCAAGGCTAGTAAGCAATATTCTACTGCCGAGAAAATATATTTTTGCATGGCCGGAATATGTCGGAAGTATGTTGAAATCGCTATACGCGCCGAAAGTTTTGCGCTTGAAAGCACTTACCACCGGGCACTTTAGCGCACCAACTGTCGATTGGGTGAAAGCCGCGCGCGCTGAAAACCCGCTCAAGTTTATATGGGACGACAAGTTTCATCACAGAGGAAACCGCGTTGAGCTTAGTATATTCTGTGGGCGTAATATCCGGCAACGTAGCGCTCGGCAATTGCAGGACGGTGATCACTGCGCCACCTGGACGAAGCATCGAATGTATTTTCGGAATCACGATTTCGACATCAATATATTCGAACACCAAAGCGGCAAACACCAAATCAACTGGCGAAATGGCCAAGCTGTCCTGTTCTATGTCCGCAACGATCAACTCAAGCCCCGGCAGCCGCGAGGCAAACCGCGCGCGCAATTGATTGATGTATTCTGGGTTGATATCCACGCCAACGATGCGTTCGATTTTTTGCGCTGAAATGCGATCGAATCCGTTTCCTCCAGCACAGCCAAGTACGGCAACTGACTTTGGCGCAAAATGTTCCAATGCATCTGCAAAAATATCGGACAACAGCTGCGCCTGGCCGACATTTGGGAGCAACATGTGCGCCTCGTAGTCGGCTAACGGAATATCGAGCCACGGGTTATTCATGTCAATGGAAACCCGCATTAATTTGCTGGCGCCACGGCGGATTTTTTGAATCGGTTAATCAACGAACCCGGTGTCAACGAGAAAGGCTTTTCGACGACGATAAAAAGTATTGCGCTGGAAATAAGGGTAAGTATGAATGCGAATGGCACCCCCGCCCAAATTTTCCATGTTTGTACCGGCACAGGCGGCCAAAGTTTTCCGGAAATTAGGAAGATGAATTTCAGCGTCAAACCGTGAATCAAATAATACGAGTAACTCATATTGCCCAGCCAGCGTAGGGGGCGCCATGAAAAGACATCGCGCGTCACGCCTTGGCCGCCATCCGCAACGCAAAAACAGGTAAAGCAGCCGTAGCCAAACAAAAGGCAGAGCAAAACAACTTGGCCAACTATGCCCTTTCCATGCAATATCCACACGCAAGCTACCCCCAAGACCAACGCGACCAATCCCAAGCCACGCTCTCGTTGGATACGCACGCCCTTGGTGACCAATTCATAAAGTATGATGCCGGCGATGAACATCATCATGCGCACTGGGCCGCCCAATACACCAAACACCAGCGCGAGTACCACACCCAGGCCCAGGAAAAATCCGATACGCGCATCTCGCCCCCAAGCTCGCATGCCAGCCAGAGCAATGAGTAACGGCATGATCAGGTAATAAAACATTTCGTAGGAAAGCGACCACGTCACTGTATTAATCGCCTGCACGGGAAACAGGCCGGGCAAAAAAATCAAATTCTGAAAAATAAATAACACCGCCGAACCCGCGCCGACCGGCAGCTTACTTTCTGAGGGAAATACAAAAAACAGCAGCAAATACACCGCTGTTACCACGGCAAACACCGGGTAAATGCGTTCGATCCGGCGAGCAAAATAAGGCCCAAACGCTTTACGCTTTTCGATTAAGGTGCCGTAAATCAAATACCCACTCAACACAAAAAACAAATCCACCCCTGTATTGCCGACGCTATGCAGCATCTCCACCACATAGTCGGTGCTTGAGCCTGCAGCGACCCAAGGGCGGGCAAGCGTGGTGTAGTGCACCAAAAACACCAAGGTCACGGCCAGGCCGCGCAAACCTTCCATCGATACCAAGCGTGACTGGGCGCTATCGAATTCGAACGTCGTTCTAAGCCATTGCGATATTGGCGAAATGATGGTCTCCTGAATTGAATGAGGCTGCGCTAAATGCGGTTACTTAATATTCTGCCCTTGGCAGAGAGGTTTCTCAAACGCTCTTGTTTGCTAGCCATCAATCTATCCGTAAGCTGGGGAATGGTCAAACGCCATGCGTGACCGTCACTTTTGGTAAACATGGCGATCGTCCGAGGATTCTTCACTCTGTTGCTGAACCGGTGCCGGTAACGAAATTACCTCTGCCGCATGACGTGCTAACATAATTGACGCAATCGACGCGGCTTCTGTTAGTTATTGGATTGCCTTGCCATCGCGATTCAAACTGACTTGGCGGCTAGGCTTTAGGCTCTGGTTTTGAAAAAACGGGACAACAAATGGTAGATTTTGTGGATAAGACAGAGTTGAGCGAGCGGCAGCGCCGTGAATTGGAGTACCACCGCGACCACGCCTTAAAACACCGCGGCCGGGCGGGCGGCGTCCCTTTGGAGGTCGTGACTTCTGAAAAGCGGCGTTGGTGGAATGCCTATTGGGCGTTTTACACCGAGGTGTTGCGTACCCCATTGCGCGACAAACGGACCCTCGTGGTGGGTTGTGGTTTCGGCGACGATGCGGTACGGTTGGCGCACGTTGGCGCACGAGTCTATGGGTTTGACCTGAGCCCGGACTCAGTTGAAATAGCCAAGCAGATGGCGCAATCCATGCAACTGGAAGTGGATTTCAGAGTCGCACCCGCCGAAAAAATGCCCTACGAGGACAGTTTTTTTGATGCCGTGGTGGTACATGACATTTTGCATCATGTCGACATACCGGCGGTACTTGCCGAGATAAAACGGGTCGCAAAACCGGGTGCGCTTTTTCTATGCAGCGAGGTCTACACCCATGGCACCATCGAACGGTTTCGGCGTTCCGCACTGATCAACAAGCTGCTTTATCCGGTCGTGCGCAAACAAATTTATGACACGGACAAACCCTATATTACCGAAGACGAACGCAAGATCGATCACCGGGAACTGGCTTCCATTGTCGGCATTCTTGGTTCGGCGCGGTGCCAGTACTATTATTTTGTCGTCCAGCGACTCATATCGGAACGGCACGTTTGGGCAAGTAAGCTCGATCGGATAATGCTGCGTGCGTTAGGTGGCTCGCTTGGACGAATTTTGGCGGGCCGAGTGCAGATATTCGGCCGCCTGCGTGAGTAGTAAGTGGGTATGTTCTTACCACACGGTCGATCGGGTCACCGTTATGGCGAGAGACTTAATCGGCGTTCCCTAATCCAAGTATCGAATGCCACCGCGATTTTTTACCGATTCTTCGTTCCAAAACTTCTTCTCGCTGATGCGCTTCAGTTCGTCCTCGACAGCCATTTCTTTTTCGTAAACCAGCTTAAGCTTTGCCGCAACTTCTTCAGCGGCAGCCAACGGTATCGATACGACACCATCGCGATCGCCGACGATAATGTCACCCGGCGAAATCGTCACACCGCCGCAACTCACGCCGCCATTCACTTCGCCCGGCCCATTGCGAAAACCCGAGTTCGGCGTTAATCCGCGCGCGAAAACCGGCAAGCCGACACGTTGCAATCCAACAATGTCGCGCACCAAACCATCGCACACGACGCCGACGACGCCGATCTTCTTCGCCCAATAGGCCCAGTGATCGCCGATCACCGCGGCGGTTTCGTCATTTTTTGTGGCGATGACGATCACGTCACCAGGCTTGGCGACATCGAGCGCGGCCATCGCACCGAGATTATCCATCGGGCCGCAATACGCGGTAATTGCCGAGCCGCAAAAGCTAAAATTTTCGTCCAGCGGTTTGATACGGTAATCCAGACAACCCTTGCCGTTGTAGGCATCGGTGATAAAGCCGGTGGGTTGATCGCGAAATTGCGCGATGAGTTCGGCGCTGGCGCGCGGGATGTTGCGGCGGATGGTGAGCGCGACAGGATCGCCGATCAT
>JANOLP010000009.1:0-26228 GCA_031419835.1 Pseudomonadota bacterium
CATGAAGCCGACGACGATGTTGTATCGTAATTTGTTGGCGATGGAAACGGAAGAATTGTTGCGTTCCAATCCAATCGACGGCGCGGTGTTACTCGGCGGCTGCGACAAGACGGTGCCGGCGATGATCATGGGCGCGGCGAGTATGAATCTGCCCGCGATCTTCGTCCCCGCCGGACCGATGTTGCGCGGCAATTGGCGCGGCAATAATTTGGGCAGCGGCACCGACGTGTGGAAATACTGGACCGAAAAACGCGCCGGCAATATCAATGACAAAGACTGGGAAGAAATCGAGCAAGGCATCGCGCGATCCTACGGCACTTGCATGACCATGGGCACCGCATCGAGCATGGCCTCCGCAGCGGAAGCGCTCGGCATGACCTTGCCCGGCGCGGCCTCGATCCCGGCCCCCGACGCCAATCACAGCCGCCTCGCCACCGCCAGCGGGCGGCGCATCGTTCAGATGGTATGGGAAGACCTAAAGCCCACGGACATCATGACCACCAAGGCTTTCGAGAATGCGGTCACCACCGCCATGGCCCTCGGCGGCTCGACCAATTCCATCATTCATCTTATCGCCATGGCCGGTCGTGTAGGACCATTCAACGGCGCGAAACTCGACATGGATCATTTCGATCAATTGTCACGGCGCACACCTTTCCTCGCCAATATCCGGCCATCGGGAAAATACTTAATGGAAGATTTTTACTACGCCGGCGGCATACTCGGATTGATGAATCGACTTAAAGATCTGCTCAATCTCGATTGCATAACCGTCAATGGCAAAACCATCGGCGAGAATTTAGTGGGCGCCGATGTCTACAACGACGACGTCATCGCCCCGCGCGACAAGCCGCTGAACCCCGAGGGCGGCGTCGCGGTGTTACGCGGTAATCTCGCGCCAAACGGCGCCGTGATCAAACACACCGCCGCCGATCCGAAATTGCTCAAACACAAAGGGCCCGCCGTCGTGTTCAAAGACTACAACGACATGAACGCGCGGCTCGACGATCCGAATCTAAACGTCACGCCCGACTCAGTGTTAGTGCTGCAAAAATGCGGCCCGCTCGGCGGCCCCGGCATGCCGGAATGGGGCATGCTGCCGATCCCGAAAAAAATCCTCGCGCTCGGTGTGCGCGATATGGTGCGCATCTCCGACGGCCGCATGAGCGGGACGTCGTACGGCACCTGCGTGTTGCATGTGTCGCCCGAATCCTTCATCGGCGGCCCGCTGGCGTTTGTGCAAGATGGCGATATGATTGAACTCGACGTCCCCGCGCGCAAACTGCAACTACACGTCAGCGATGAAGAATTAGCGCGCCGCAAAGCCAATTGGACGCAACCGGAAATCATCTACCCGCGCGGCTACGGCTTGCTGCATTCGCGCCATGTGACGCAAGCTGATCAGGGTTGCGATTATGATTTTCTCGCCGGCGGCGGGCGAACACCGGAGCCAGAAATTCACTAGAAGAAATGTTAGGAGGTCCCTTCCCCTTCAAGGGGAAGGTTAGGATGGGGATGGGTTCTTAAATGTTAGGCCAAACCAATAAAATAATTCAATCAAAAAAACTGCAAAGAACCCTGCGCAAGAATATGACCGACGCTGAAATAAAACTGTGGTCAGCGCTGCGATACGGTCAAATGAATGGACATAAGTTCCGACGCCAACATCCATTCGAAAACTACGTTCTCGATTTTGTCTGTTTGGAACGAAAATTAGTGGTTGAGGTTGACGGTTCTCAACACATGGATGCGATTATTAAAGACGCTGAAAGAACCAAAGTGCTCGAACAAGCGGGCTTTCGAGTGATGCGATTTTGGAATAATGAAGTGATGAATGAATTTGACGGGGTGACGGAAGCGATTTTCCTTGCACTGAAGACCCATCCCCATCCTAACCTTCCCCTTGAAGGGGAAGGGATTTTCTCAAAGGAGTTTTAAAATGGACCACCCCATCAACCGCTTCAAACAAGGCTTGCAGGCCAGGCAGCCCCAAATCGGGCTCTGGGCAAGCCTCTCCAGCCACTATGCCGCGGAAGTCATTGCCGGCGCGGGTTTCGATTGGATTCTAATCGATACCGAGCATTCGCCTAACGATCCGCCGATGGTGCATCAACAACTGCAAGCGATGATGGAATCGCAAACCACGCCGATCGTGCGCGTGCCGTGGAACGATGCGGTGACATTGAAACGGGTGCTGGATATCGGCGCGCAGACGGTGCTAATTCCCTTCGTGCAAAATGCCGAGGAAGCGCGTCTCGCGGTTGCGGCATGCCGCTACCCGCCCGAAGGCACGCGCGGTGTGGCGACGACGATACGCGCCAATCGCTTCGGCCGCGTTAAGGATTATCACAAGAATGCCAACGCGCAAATTTGCGTGTTGGTGCAAGTGGAAACGAAAAATGCGCTGACCGAGCTCGATGCAATTGCCGCCACGCCCGGTGTGGATGGCGTGTTCATCGGCCCGCAGGATCTCGCGGCAGATTTTGGGCAGCTCACCAATCCGAGCCATCCCGAAGTGCAGGCGGCGATCGCCGATGGCGTTGCGCGGATCAACAAAGCCGGCAAGGCTGCGGGCATAGTGATGGGCGTGGAAGCCGATGCGCGTAAGTGGCTGGCGGCCGGTTGTTTGTTTGTCGCGGTGGGATCGGATATTGGGTTGCTGGCGCGTGGCGCGGAAGCGCTTGTGGCGAAATTCAAAGGCACAAATTAGAACGACTACTTTTCTCCTGTCATTCCCGCGAAAGCGGGAATCCATTTGGCCTTTCAAAGTCAACATGGATTCCCGCTTTCGCGGGAATGACAAAGTTGAGGTCTTCATGTTTAGCAACTCGAGTTGATTCATTATGACCGACCACAAAATCCTAGACGTAATCGCGATCCCAACATCGTTTCCGGTAAAAGACGGCGTCACGCTCGGCGTCGGTCGAACGGTAAAACGCGACGCGGTAATCGTGAAAATAACGACCGAAAGCGGCCTCGTCGGCTACGGCGAATCGCACCACGGCCGCGCCCCTGGAACCGTTGCGCATTTGGTCAATCACAACTTAAAGCGATTAGTCGTCGGCATGGACGCGACCGACACCACCGGCATCTGGTCGAAAATTTACAAAGCCCAACTGGCCAGCCACGGCTTGGGCGCGGCGACTTGCTTGGCGATGAGCGGCCTCGACATGGCGTGTTGGGACATCAAGGGCAAAGCGGTCGGCTGGCCGTTGTACAAATTGCTCGGCGGCTCGCGAAAACCTATTCCCGCCTACGCCGGTGGCGTATCACTGGGCTATCAAGAACCCGCATCGCTGATCGACGAAGCGCGGCCGCACATCGAGGCCGGCTATCGCGCATTAAAGTTGCGAGTGGGCGACACACCAAAGAACGATCTCGCGCGCGTCGCCGCAATTCGCAAAGCCTTCGGCAACGACATCGACATACTGACTGACGTCAACGTCGCCTATAACCTCAATCAAGTGCGCGCGATCATGCCCGGCTTTATCGAGCATCGTGTCGGCTGGCTCGAAGAACCATTCGCGCCGCACGATTATCGCAGCTATCGAGAAGCGAAACTGCTGGGCGGTGTGCCGCTGGCCGCCGGGGAAAATCACTACACGCGCTTCGAGTTTTGTCGTGTGATCGAAGACGGCGCAATTACCATCTTACAACCCGATCTGTCGAAAACCGGCGGCATCACCGAAGCGCTACGCATCGCGGCGCTGGCTTCTACATGGAAGCTGGCTATTCATCCGCACACGTCGATGACAGGCTTGAACATGGCGGCCTCGATTCATTTCCTCGCTGCGATCGACAACGGCGGCTATTTCGAAGCGGACGTGTCGAAAAACAATTTGTTCCGCGATGAATTGGTATCGACACCATACCAATTGAGCAAGGACGGCACGGTGCTACCGCTGGATAAGCCCGGTATCGGCTTAGAAGTCGACGAAGAATTCTTGTCGAAACATCCTGTCATCGAAGGTCCGGCCTACGTATAACTCCGTGTCATCCTGAGCGTAGCGAAGGATCTGCTTTTGGCAGCGCGTGAGAAAGCAGATCCTTCGCTACGCTCAGGATGACATTTGTAAATGTGTGATGGAAACAACAAACAACCCCTTCAAATCGCCGTATTTTCTGCTGTCCCTCAGTTCGTTATTCTGGTCGCTCAACCAAGTATTCGGCCGCGGCCTGCGTGACGAAATTCCGCCGATGGCATTTGCATTTTGGCGCTGGGCGATCGCGATGACTGTGCTACTGCCCTTTGCGTTACCGACGATCCTCAAGCAATGGCCGATCATTCGCTCCGCCTGGAAACCGCTATTCGCGATGGGTTTATTTGGCACGGCGTTTCACAATGCACTGCAATATGTCGGCCTGCAATATACGACGGCGACCAATGGGCTGCTGCTCAACTCGGTGATACCTATCATGGTGATCGTCGTATCGTGGCTGTTTCTCGGATTGCGTCTCACCGTTGTTCAGCGCGTCGGGGTCATGCTTTCGCTGCTCGGCGTCGTTTGCATCGTCATTCGCGGCGAACTCGCCGTGCTGTTGCAACTCGCGTTTAATCAAGGCGATTTTTGGATATTGATCGGCATCTCGCTCTGGGTTGTTTATACGATACTGCTGCGCTGGCGACCGCAAACCTTGGACCCGATCGCGTTCCTTTGGATAATCGGCATGGTCGGTTTGATTGGAATGGCGCCCTTCTATGTGCATGAGATTACCAACGGCAGACACCTGATCATCACCGCGCAATCGCTGGCCGTGTTGGCATACACAGGAATTTTCCCTTCGATTCTCGCCTTCGTATTTTGGAACTACGGCGTTAAACAAATTGGCCCGAATCGCGCCAGCTTATTTCTGCATCTGGTCCCCGTGTTCGGTAGCATCGTATCGATCGTCTTTCTTGGTGAGCGTCTATTTTTATTTCATTTGTTCGGCATGCTACTTATCTTCGCCGGAATTTATTTGTCGACCGCGCAACGATTTTCCGATGAACAATAGCGTAGTTTGTTGCGCCATCATCTACACTACGAGTTTTTCGACGTAGCCCTATGTCCGGCGCCCTCTCCCACATTCGTGTTCTTGATCTAAGCCGCGTACTCGCCGGCCCCTGGTGCAGCCAACATCTGGCGGATCTCGGCGCCGAAGTTATCAAAGTTGAACGGCCCGTCAGCGGCGACGAAACTCGAGCTTGGGGTCCTCCTTACTTGAAAGACGCTGATGGTATCGACACCAGCGAAGCTGCCTATTATTTGAGCTGCAATCGTGGAAAGAAATCCATCACGCTCGATATTTCTTCGCCGAAAGGCCAGGACATCGTTCGGAAACTAGCGGCAAAGAGCGACGTGATACTGGAGAATTTCAAAGTTGGCCAGTTGAAAAAATACGGTTTGGGCTACGACGATCTCAAAGCAATCAACCCGAAAATCGTTTATTGCTCGATCACCGGTTTCGGCCAAACCGGCCCTTGGAGCCATCGTCCGGGTTATGACTTCATTATTCAGGGGCTCGGCGGACTGATGAGCATCACCGGCGAACGCGACGATTTACCCGGCGGCGGGCCGCAAAAAGTAGGCGTCGCCGTGACTGATTTAATGACCGGCATGTATGCCACCATCGCCATTCTCGCAGCGTTGACCCATCGCGATCGTACCGGCGTCGGCCAGTACATCGACATGGCGCTGCTCGATGTGTCGGTCGCCATGCTCGCCAATATGAATATGAATTATCTGACCTCCGGACAAGTGCCGAAGCGTTGGGGCAACGCGCATCCGAATGTCATTCCGTATCAGGTATTCGCCTGCAGCGATGGGCATATCATCGTCGCGGTCGGCAACGATAGTCAGTTTCGAAAGTTTTGCGAAGTGTTGGGCCAGCCCGAACTCGGTGTCGATCCTAGTTTCGCGACCAATAGCAATCGCATACGTAATCGTAGCGATTTGATTCCGATGTTGGAACCGCTGGTAAAAATGCGAAGCCGCGATGCGTGGGTCGACGCGCTTGAAGCTGCGGGCATACCTTGCGGTCCGATCAACAACATCGATCAGGTGTTTGAAAATCCGCAAGTGAAAGCACGTGGTGTCAAAGTTGAGATTCCGCACGGGTTAGCAGGTAAAGTGCCGCAAGTGGCAAGCCCGATGCGCTTCTCCGAGACGCCGATTGAATATCACGCGGCGCCGCCGACGTTGGGGCAGCATAATGATTATGTGCTACGGGAATTGTTGGGTATGCAATCGGATGAAATCGAACGGCTGCGACAGACTAATGTTGTCGATTAGCAGATCAAACTTCACTATTGTCATTCCCGCGGAAGCGGGAATCCATACGGCCGTAGTAATTGCCAAAGCCAAATGGATTCCCGCCTTCGCGGGAATGACACATCACAAAAAGTTAAGTTATTGGGAAAAATCATGAACGTAAAAAACCGCATCGCCATCGTCACCGGATCTGCCAGTGGCATCGGCCAAGCCATTGTTAAACGCCTCGCGGCCCACGGCGCAAAAACAGTCGTGGTCGACATCAATCAAGAAAGTGCCGATAAAACTGCGGCAGAAATCCGTGGCGAGCAAGGTCATGCAATTGCAATCGCATGCAACGTGACCAAGAAGGCCGAAGTCCAAGCCATGGTAGAAAAAGTTTTGGCACAACACGGCCAGATCGATATCTTGATTAACAACGTCGGCATCGTTCGCGATAACTACATCACAAAAATGCCGGAAGAAGATTGGGATCTCGTTATCGACACCAATCTCAAATCGTATTTTCTGTGTTCGCAAGCGGTCGTGTCCCACATGCGCGAGCGCGAGTATGGGCGCATTGTCAACGTGTCGTCACGCGCGTGGCTCGGCAATGTCGGGCAGGCGAATTATTCCGCTGCGAAAGGCGGCGTCGTGAGTTTAACGCGAGTGCTCGGGTTGGAACTCGGCAAATCCGGCATCACCGCAAACTGCATTGCGCCGGGTTTGATCGACACACCGCTGTATCGAAATCTCCGCGAAGACGTGCAGGAAAAGTTAAAGAAAGCACAGCCGCTGCCGAAAATCGGCACGCCGGAAGAAGTCGCCTACGCCGCGCATTTTTTTGCATCGGAAGAAGCTTGGTACATGACGGGACAAACCCTTTATGTTTGCGGCGGGAAAAGCTTAGGTTCGTACAGCGGGTAATCAAAAAAGGAAATTCCATGTTTCTCCGACCTCCTTATTATTCGCTGTTCGCACTGATCAGCGCGTTCGCTTCGCCGACATTCGCAGAAAATACCGATGAGCGTTTACAACGCGGACAGGCGCTACACGATCAAATTTGCCGCGGCTGTCATGAAGCCAATATGTATACCGAGCGTCATCTTTCGCGCAATCCGTATTTCGATTTGCGCATGCAAACTCGGCTGTGGGCGGAGGTAGTGAAAATAAATTGGAATGACGCGCAAATTGATGACGTCGTTTACTACTTAAAACAAACTTACTATTCGGATACGCTTAACCAATAATTCAGAAGCATTGAGCCACGAGGCATATCTGGCGCGGTAGCTGGCACATGCCAGGCTGCGAGGCAATACCGGTGCGGCTCCTGGCAATAGCGGATCGATCATTTCACTTGAATATGAATGCGATAATTACCGCCGGGAATTTCCAGCGCCTTCACGCCGTTGGCCGGAACCACGCCCTTAAACGCAAAGTTGAGCGTCGGCGTTACCGTGGCGCTGTTCAGATCGGCCGTTGGTGCGGTAACAAATACATCTACCGCCGGTGCATTCGGCGCGGCATGAACAACGCGCACCTTCGCATTGCCGCTTGCCGGCGCGTTGTTTTCGTCGACGACGATCAACGCTTCGATTGCCGCGACGTTATTTGACGCGAACACCGTGTAGTATTTATTGCGCTCCAACGCGGCAACGGCACTCAGCGCGGTGACCGTCGGATTACTGCCATTGACGTTGATGTTGATGGTTGCATTGCCGGGGTGTTGCGATACAAATCCGGTCGCTTCCGAATACGACGCCTCGGCCAATTTCTTATTGTTCACAACGATGTCAACGCGCGGCCCATCGGGCGACGCGTGAACTGCTCTGAGCTGAGCCGCATCATCATTCGAACTATCATCACCGCAACCAGCAAGGGTCGCACTTGCCAGGGCAATTAAGCCCCATTTCAAATAGTTAAATCTCATCATTTCTCTCCTAAAAATATATCGGTCGTTCATCCGTCCGTCCACCATCACGGCGCATAACTTCCCCGTGGCTGCCAAAGGGCGCGTGGATCAAACGTTGATTTCGGCTGACTAGTTCAGCCGGCCATTGCTGGAGTGCGCTAAGCGATACTCAAACGCATCTCCAGTTGCGGAGCGGGATTCGGACACGGTACACTCTTGGTCGCAGAACCCATAACACGTCTAAATATCATCTGTATCTCCATATCTAGCGATAGATAATCATCGGAGAACACCGAGTTTGCAGACTTAGTGTTCTCACTTTTTTCTCAGCTTTTAGTTGGGGACAATGACGCCATCAATGACGTGAATGACGCCGTTGGACGCCGCGATGTCGGTCTTGACCACCTTGGCTTTGTCGACCATCACGTTACCGCCCTCCATCGATACGGTCATGTTGCTGCCCTGCACCGTTTTTACCGGGCCCGGCTTCACATCGGCCGCCATCACTTTCCCAGCCACCACGTGGTAAGTCAGTATCTTCGTCAGCAGCGCTTTATCGGCGAGGATGGCGTTGAGTTGATCTTTCGGGATCTTCGCGAACGCTGCGTCCGTCGGCGCAAACACGGTCAGCGGACCTTTGCCTTTCAGCGTGTCCACCAAGCCTGCTTGTTTTACCGCCGCGACCAGCGTGTTGAAAGAACCTGCCGCCACGGCGGTATCGACGATATCCTTCGCAGGCATCGCCGCCGGTTCGGCCATTTGCTTGCCGGACATGGCGCAACCGCCGAGAGCAAGCAGTCCGAGCGCTGCACCGGCAATAGCAAGCCGGACAGTTGAGGTAGAAAAAGTTGAACGTAGCATCATTTGCATCTCCATATTTAGCGATAGATTGAGTTCAGAAAATGTGGAGCTTGCAGACCCCACACTTTCCGTTTATTGCCGCGTTTGCTCGATTCTCTCCACTTGCGGCTTAGTGAAAAGACTTACTACTTAAATCTAAGATTTTTCCCCTCACCCCGCCCTCTCCCCGCCAAGTGGGGCGAGGGAGTTTGGGTTCCGGGCGAGGGTTAGGGTTAGGGTTAGGGTTAGGGTTAGGGTGAGGGTGAGGGTTTGGCATTAACCACGCGCGATGACTTCTCTATTTCACGGCGCCCGCAATAATCACTTTAAACGCATCGAACGCGCCGGACTTAAACCGTCCGATGACGTGAACCTTTGTATCTTCGCGCAGATCAGCGGCGCTGCCTTGTACGAACGAAGTCGCACTGCCGATAATGATCGGCCGGTTATGCATGGTGAAACCCGCCGCCGTCACACTCTTGATTAAACCCTCCATAATCACCGGCGTATCTTCCGGCAGCGATACGGCAACCGATACCGGGGTCATACCGCTGGCGAGCATGGTCATGTCTTCACCCGCAACGCGCTTGCCGCTTACCGCGACGAACGTGCCTTCGCGCACACCCGAGGCCCTAACTACGAGTTCGTTCGGATAACGAACGGTCAGGCCCTCGACCTTGAAGGAATTATCCGTCACGTCCGAGGCGACGCCCTTGACGCGCAATTGATTCGATTCGTCGCTCGCTTTTCGTATCCACGTCGCGTGCAATGCATAGTTGCGATCGCGGAAACCGCTGATCTCGAGTTGGTCCCCATTACCCAAATCGGCGAGCTGATTGAAGCCTTCGAGCACTGTGGTTGCATCCGCATAAATCGGCTGGCCTGCCACGGAGAACTTCGTTGCCGATCCTTCATTGCGCAGCGAAGCGCGATTCATCGGGCCGACGAGATCGCTTTCGTATTGAATGCTATTGGCCACACCCGTGCTGCCGCCGTCGACATCGCGAATGCCTTCGACGCGGACGATCATGCCCAAGCGCAATCCGGTCGCGACCGTCGACGGTTTGCCGTTGACGACCACCCGCGCCTTATCGCTGTTCCAATTAAAACCGTTGACGATCACGCTGCCGAACTTCGTCACCGTGCCGATGGTCACCATCGGGCTGCCGGTGCCGGTCATGCCGCCATCGGCTTGCCTGCTGAGTTGCTGGGCGCAGGCCATTAGTCCAAATACAACCATCGCAATAATTAGGTATTTCGCAAATCGCACCATCATTTGATCTCCTCAAACTGATTCATTTCTTCTTGCCTGCATTACCATGGGATTTTTCGACGCGCTCAACGCTTTTCGACGTACCGGGCGCCACATCTTCCTCAAAATAATACAAACCGATCACCGCACGCTTACGTCCTTCGCCTAACACCGTGGTATTCATATCGCGATCCTTTTCTGCCAACATACGATCGAACCGTTCCAAAAAAACCTGGCCGTCATCGCGCAACAATTCACGCACTTCATCAAGCACATTCGCCGGCAAGTTGTTGTAACTCGTCTTACGCTGGAAATAGGCGGCTTCCGGTTTCGCGTCTAAATTGTGGGTGATCGTCGCGATCAAATCCCGCGCATCGCTGCCTAGCAAAGAAACTTTTCCAACTTCATCTTTCGCAGCGAGGTAGGTTCGATTGATCAACTGTACCGAACCGTCCGTCCCGCGCGTTACCGTACCCGCGCGTAACAACTCATCGAGCACCGATTGCACCGGCATGTCGCCGCTATACCGTCGCACCAGCTCCGCGAAGCTGCGTTCTGAACCATCAAGCGCGAGCCGCATCGGCGTTGCCTTCGCCATTTTTTTCACTGGTGCGAAATCGCGCACCCATCCGCTCACCACTCGCGCTGCGCGATTCAAACGTTGATCGGCTACGACAGATAAAGGTTCTGCCTCATCACGCACCCGCGCCACTTCTTTGCGCGTCAGCCCGGTCAGCACCGAAATCCGCGAATCGGTTTGACGCTTACCGGGGATACCAAAATCCTTCTCCGCCACGTCGATAAATGCCCGCTTCGCCACCTCGACAAAACTATCGAATGCGATGCCGCGCGCCAGCAGAAACCGCACCAATGGGCGCATCAGCGTCAACAGCGCGGTGAGTAAATGTCCGGTGGCGGAAGCATGGTTCATTTGGGAATTATTTCCCATTTGTTTGTCCAGGTCAAGAAAAATTCTGATTTTTAGCCGCTATGCCAGGAGCCGCTCCCAGATTGGCTGTCATAGCATGCATGCCGGAAAGGCACGCCGGATAAGGCCCCCGGCGCTACCTATTCGAGAAATCGGAAATTCATCGTTTCGCGTATAGTTGCAAGGCATTGCTTTTCATTAATTGGAGAAAATTAAGTGTTCACCGTCACCCTGCGTTTCAGCCAATTTCTTGCGATCGGTCTGCTCGCGCAAACCGTCTACGCGCAAACCCTTTCAACCGCAACACCCGAGCAAGCCGGTTTTTCCGCCGAGCGCCTGGCGAAAATCACCCAGGTATTTAAACAAGAAGTCGAGCAAGGCAAGCTGCCCGGCGCGGTGATGATGATCGCGCGCAAGAATCGTTTGGTGTATAGCGAAAGTGTTGGTTTTCAGAATAAAGAGGCCGCAACGGCCATGTCGAAAGATGCGATCTTTCGCATCTATTCGATGACCAAGCCGATGGTTTCCGTCGCTGCGATGCTGCTGGTGGAAGATGGAAAGTTGCAACTCAACGATCCCGTTTCCAAACATCTCCCGGCGTTTAAGAATATGCAGGTCAGCGTCGCGAAGGCGGACGCGGAGTTCGCGAGATACACTTATGCGACGGTCTCGGCTGATCGCGAAATGACCGTGTACGATTTGCTGCGCCACACGGCGGGTCTTGCCTACGGCGAACTCACGGCGAATCCTTCCGTGAAAGAAGCGCACGTCAAAGCGGGACTTTATCAGGCGAACGTGCGCGATTTTGATTCGCGCGATATGACGCCCGCCGAACAAGTCGAACGCCTAGCGAAAATTCCGCTAATCCATCAGCCCGGGACGATTTGGGATTACAGCCTGGCGTCCGATTTGCTCGGCCGCGTAGTCGAGGCGGTGTCGGGAAAACGCCTTGGCGATTTTCTGCAAGAGCGCGTATTCGCTCCGTTGAAGATGACCGATTCCGGATTTTGGATATCATCGGACAAACTCGCGCGCCTCGCACAGCCACTCAGCATCGATCCCACGTCCGGTGCGCCGAATAAAATGATCGACGTCGCCACGCAACCGAAAAATGACTCCGGCGGCGCCGGCGGGGTCGCAAGCGCAAACGATTATTTACGCTTCGCGCTGATGCTCGCCAACGGCGGCCAATTCGACGGCACGCGCATCATGAGCCGCACTACCGTCAATCTTATGACATCCGATCATTTGGGAAATCGCATCGCCGCACCGTTGACACCCGGAGAATTATTGTTCAGCTCGCCGGGTTATAGCTTTGGCTTAGGCTTCGCAGTGCGCACCGGCGCAGGCATGTCCACCCTACTCGGCTCCGCCGGCGAATTCACCTGGGGCGGCTACGGCGGGACATTTTTTTGGGTCGATCCAAAAGAAGAAATCGTCGCGGTGTATATGTCGCAAGCACCGGGGCCGTCAAGGCAGTATTACCGAAGGTTGTTTAAGGCGTTGGTTTATCAGGCGGTGGTGGATTAGCGTCTCGAGTCCACAATCATCTCAGCAGAAAGTTGTTCGGCGGGTTGCACTCGCCCTACATTGTTGCTGTGCTGCCGCGAGGCTTATCCTGCCTGCCTCTTGGCGAGGCATTGGCTGCTAGCCAATATCCGCTTGGCCTGTGGCCATGGGCCTTCTAGCAGCCTCTGTTCACTCCACTGTGTGGCCCGAGACCAGCCCCTCATTCCCGCGAAAGCGCGAATCCATTTGGCTTTTCTGTTTGCAAAGGTTCTATGGATTCCCGCCTGCGCGGGAATGACAGTGACGGCGTGGTAGGGATCAAGCGCAGCGGATCCACCCTTCCAAAATAAATAATGCAGATCCTTCACGTAGTTTACCTTAGAGCACAGCGGCTTCCGACCAATGAAGAGCGTCACGATTCCCAATCACCCTTTCAGAAATTTGTTCGGCGGGTTGCACCCGCCCTACATTTTTTATTGGCCTGAGAGCCAGTATCCATGCGGGTTTACGGCAACACCGATTTACACCGATGTTTCAATCCCGCGCAGCTCTCACAATTAACCCGTAGGCCGGAATCTCATCAGTGAAAATGCTGCGACTTGGTTGAATCGTTCAAACACAAACGGGCTCCGAAGAGCCCGTTTGTGTTCGTATCAGGAAAAATTACGAATAGAACTTGGCAATCACCGGGATCATTAACAGCGCGACAATGTTGATGATCTTAATCAATGGATTGACTGCCGGACCCGCCGTATCCTTGTATGGATCGCCAACGGTATCGCCGGTCACGGCAGCCTTGTGCGCATCGGAACCCTTGCCGCCATGGTTACCGTCTTCGATGTATTTCTTCGCGTTATCCCACGCACCACCACCGGTACACATGGAAATTGCGACAAACAATCCCGTCACGATGGTTCCCATCAACAAGCCGCCGAGGGCGGCGGGGCCGAGCACCAGACCGACCACGATCGGCACCGCAACCGGCAACAATGACGGGATCATCATTTCCTTAATCGCCGACTTAGTCAGCATGTCAACCGCCGTATGGTATTCCGGCTTCGCGGTGCCTTCCATAATGCCCTTGATCTCGCGGAATTGGCGACGCACTTCGACCACCACCGAACCCGCTGCGCGACCCACGGCTTCCATCGCCATCGCGGCGAATAGGAACGGAATCAAGCCGCCGATGAACAGGCCAATGATGACCATATGATTCGACAGGTCGAACGACACCTTAATATTTGCTGTTTCCAATCCATGGGTGTAGTCGGCAAACAACACGAGCGCCGCCAGGCCGGCAGAACCGATTGCGTAGCCTTTGGTGACCGCCTTGGTGGTGTTGCCAACCGCGTCGAGCGGATCGGTGACGGCGCGAACTTCTTTTGGCAATTCGCTCATCTCGGCGATACCGCCGGCGTTATCGGTGATCGGGCCGTAAGCGTCGAGCGCGACGATGATACCGGCCATTGACAACATTGAGGTCGCTGCAATAGCGATTCCGTAAAGACCCGCGCACCAAAAGGCCGCCCAGATCGCCGCGCAAACGGACAACACGGGCCACGCCGTCGATTTCATCGAGATACCGATACCGGCGATGATGTTAGTCGCATGCCCCGTGGTCGAGGCTTGCGCGACATGGCGCACCGGCGCGTATTCCGTTGCCGTGTAATACTCGGTGATGACGACCAACAGTCCCGTCAAGATCAAGCCGACCAGCGACGACAGGAACAGGCTCATCGTCGAGACGCCTTCAATGCCGCTCATGAGCCAATTGGTAACAGGGTAGAACGCGATCAACGACAATACCGCTGCGACGATCAAGCCTTTGTACAGCGCGTTCATAATCTTGCCGGTGCCGCTGTATTTAACGAAGTAGCAACCGATAATCGATGCGATGATCGATACGCCGCCGAGCGCGAGCGGATACGCCGCCGCCGCCGATGCGTGACCTTTGAGCGTCAATACGCCCAACAACATCGTCGCGATGATGGTTACCGCGTAAGTCTCGAACAAGTCCGCCGCCATACCCGCGCAATCGCCAACGTTATCACCGACGTTATCGGCAATCACCGCCGGGTTACGCGGATCGTCCTCGGGAATACCCGCTTCGACTTTACCGACCAAGTCGGCGCCGACGTCCGCACCCTTGGTGAAAATACCACCGCCTAAACGCGCGAAAATCGAGATCAGCGATGAGCCGAAAGCGAAGCCGATCAGCGGCTCGATAACGTGGTAAAGATCCGTCGTGTCATGTGCGGTTTCAACTAAGAATGCATAAAACCCGGCAACACCCAACAGGCCCAGGCCGACCACCAACATGCCGGTGATCGCACCGCCACGAAATGCCACGGCGAGCGCGGCGTTGATGCCGCTACGGGCTGCTTCGGCGGTGCGCACGTTAGCGCGCACAGAAACGTTCATGCCGATGAAACCGGCGGCACCCGAGAGAATCGCGCCGATGGCGAATCCCAGACCCGTTTTCCAACCCAAGAAAATCAGAATCACGACGCACAAAATGACGCCGACGATGCCAATAGTGCGATATTGGCGATTCAAATACGCCGATGCGCCCTGTTGAATCGCCGCGGCAATTTCTTGCATGCGCGCGTTGCCGGCGGGTTGCGCCATAATCCAAGTACGCGAAACGATACCGTATGCGACCGCAATTGCGCCACAAATCAGCGCCAACCAAATTGGTTCAGACATGCTCCCTATCTCCTAAATTGACTTAAATAAAATCTTATTATTGCTACCAAAACCAGTTGCCCTACGAGCCAGTACCAGCGGGGCTCCCAAGGCATGCTTTGCCACGAACCAGTATCCATGCGGATCTTGGCATGCGCACTTTGTAATGATTGTGCACTTACTAACGCGTTCCCCTCACCCTAGCCCGCCCCAGGGGGGCGGGGTGGCCTAGGGCCATGAGGGCGCGGCAAAAATTAATACTCACTGCCGCTCAATATTCGAAAATCTAAATCTTAAACTCCGCTTTCAACTTTTTCGCGACCGCGACATTCTTCAGCACTACATAATCCGGCATGCCATTTTTGAACGGCGGATAGTCTTCTCCGACAATCAGGGGCGCCAAATACGTCCGGCACTTCTCCGTAATGTGAAATCCATCCGCCGTGATGAAATTGCGCGGCATAAATTTTTCTTTATTCGCGACGTCTTGCAACCTCACCATCTCGATTTTCCATTTGTATGGCTTGTCCGAAACGCGCTTGATCGCGGGCATGACGGCGTTATGACCTTTCAATGCAAACTCGACCGCCGCTTTGCCGACCGCATAAGCCTGTTCCACATCGGTTTTCGATGCGATGTGACGCGCGGCGCGTTGCAAATAATCGGCGACGGCCCAATGATATTTGTAATTGAGTTTGTCTTTCACCAAATTCGCGATGACGGGTGCGACGCCGCCCAGTTGCGCGTGGCCGAACGCATCTTTCAATCCAGATTCTGCCAAGAAAGTCCCGTCCGGGTTGCGCAAACCTTCCGATACGCTGATCACGCAATACCCGCGCTCCTTGACGGTTTTGTCGACTTTCGCCAAAAACTTTGCTTGGTCGAACTTCACTTCCGGAAACAACAAAATGTGGGGCGCGTCTCCATCCTTTTCCGCGGCCAAACCACACGCGGCGGTAATCCAACCGGCATGTCGGCCCATGACTTCCAGAACGAAAACCTTGGTCGATGTTTTCGCCATCGACGCGACGTCAAACGCCGCTTCGCGAATGCTCGTTGCGACATATTTCGCGACGGAGCCGAAACCGGGACAGGTGTCGGTGATCGGCAAATCGTTATCGACAGTTTTCGGAACATGAACAGCAGTAATCGGATAACCTAACTTTTCCGACAACTGCGACACCTTCAAACACGTGTCCGCCGAATCGCCGCCGCCGTTATAAAAAAAGTAGCCGATGTTGTGCGCTTTGAATACTTCGATCAGGCGCTCGTATTGCGCGCGATTTTCTTCCAGGCCTTTGAGCTTATAGCGGCAGGAACCGAAGGCGCCCGACGGCGTCGTTTTCAAGCGGGCGATTGCCGTTGCAGAGTCTTTACTGGTGTCGATCAAATCTTCCGTCAATGCGCCAATGATGCCGTTACGCCCGGCGTAGACTTTGCCGATTTTGTCTTTGTGTTTGCGCGCCGTTTCGATGACGCCCGCAGCGCTGGCGTTAATCACCGCGGTGACACCGCCGGACTGAGCATAAAACGCGTTTTGTTTCGCCATGTTCGTTCTCTAACCTAACGCCGCGAAAATGCGGTCGCGAATTTCTTCAACTTTGCCGATACCGGGAATCTTGCGATAGCGCGGCGCCTGCTTGTCGTTACTCTTCGCCCACTCGGTGTAGTAACCCACCAGCGGCTCCGTTTGATCGTGGTAAACCTGCAGGCGTTTGGCGACGGTTTCTTCTTTATCGTCGTCACGCTGAATTAATTCTTCGCCGGTGATGTCGTCTTTACCGGCAGTTTTCGGCGGATTGAAAACCACGTGATAGGTGCGGCCGGAAGCAGCATGGGAGCGACGACCCGACATGCGTTTGATGATTTCCGCGTCGTCGACTTCGATCTCAACTACGTAATCGATTTTCACACCGGCATTTTTCATCGCTTCGGCCTGCGGAATGGTGCGAGGAAAACCGTCGAACAAAAATCCGTTTTTACAATCGGCTTCTTTGATACGTTCTTGTACCAAACCGATAATGATGTCGTCGGACACCAGGCCGCCGGAATCCATCACCTTTTTCGCGGCGACACCCAGCGGCGTGCCGGCCTTGACGGCCGCGCGCAACATATCGCCCGTCGAAATCTGCGGAATGCCGAACTTTTCTTTAACGTAATTCGCTTGCGTTCCCTTGCCTGCGCCGGGTCCGCCCAACAATATGAGCCGCATAGTTTTATCGTATTGAGTGGTGACCGAACCGGGCTGAATTACCCCCCGTATTCGGCTAAACTTCGCGATGTTACAGTGACTTAGCGCCGCGGTCAAACAATGCGCGGACACGCGCCAAGTCTTCCGCCGTATCAACGCCGGGCGCGGGCGCGCCTTTGGTCACGAGGACGGCGATTTTGTAACCGTGCCAAAGGGCGCGTAACTGCTCTAGTGCCTCGAAACGCTCGATGGCCGGCGCGTCCAACGTCGGAAAGCGCCGCAAGAATCCTGCGCGATACGCATAAAGCCCGATGTGGCGAAAAATGGGCAACCCTGCGGGCGCAGACTTGGCCTCTTGCGCGAAGGCATCGCGTGCGTGTGGAATGGTTGAGCGGCTGAAATATAGCGCCATACTTTCTCTATCGAGAACCACTTTGACAACGTTGGTGTTGAAAATTTCGTCGTTATCCATAATCGGATGGCACGCCGTCGCGATTGCCGCGCTGGGTTTGGCCTGCAACAAATCGGCCACGGCGCGAACCAGATCCGGCGCAATCAGCGGTTCATCGCCTTGCACGTTGACGACGATTTCGTCGTCCGGCAAATGTAGTTGCGTCGCCACTTCGGCCAGGCGATCGGTCCCCGTTGCATGATCGGCACGCGTCATGATCGTCTCAATGCCGTGAGCGCGACTCGCCGCCGCGATGCCATCGTGATCCGTCGCAATGACCACACGCGCGATGCCGCTCAATCGGGCCTGCTCCGCGACCCGCACCACCATTGGCTTTCCGGCAATGTCGAGCAACGGCTTACCGGGTAAGCGGATCGAGGCGTGACGGGCGGGAATGACGATTATCGGCACGATAATCGAAGGATGAAGGATGAAGAATGAAGGATGAAAAAAATCCTAAACCTCGCCATTCCAGATTGTTTTTTCATGCTTCCGCCTTCATCCTTGCTTTCCATCCTTCATCCTTGCTCTTCAACCTTCCTCGCTTCATCCTCCAGCATCACCGGAATGTCGTCTTTGATTTGATACGCGAGGCGGCAGGGTTTGCAGATCAATTCTTTATCGGCCTTGTTGTGGACCAGCGGGCCTTTGCACACGGGACAGACGAGGATTTCAAGCAGTTTGGGGTCCATAGGTCGGTCTCAGTTTTTTCAGAATTTTCGTTATGAACCGCTCGTCGAGTTCGGCAGATACGGCGAGCACCCACCACGAGTCTTGCGCGAATGCTCGACATTTTACTGCATCCTTCTCGGTCATCAGCACAATTGCGCCGCCGCCGAACGCAAGATCGCTGACACGAAAGGCGTGATGATCGGGAAATGGATGCTCGATGACCTTCAGGCCAAGGCCCCGCAGTTGCGCGAAAAATCGCTGTGGTTTACCGATGCCGGCAACCGCGTGAATAGGAGATTCGCGCAAATCCGCAGCTAGCGCGCGCTGGCTCGGATCTTTTGCATTGTAAAACACCTGCCCGGAGAGGCGCATGGATACTGCGTCTACAGGCATGTCTTTTGCGAAACTAAGTGATTCGAGCGGCGCGGAAGCATCGTCGACGGCACTATTGGTAACGATGAGATTAACCTGTCGCAGTCGACTCAACGGTTCGCGCAGCGGTCCGGCCGGCAGCAAAAAACCATTACCGAAACCAGACTGGCCATCGACCACGACGATCTCAATATCACGTTGTAAACGATAATGTTGCAAGCCATCGTCGCTAACGATCACATCACAATTCGGATGAGCCTCGAGCAACGCTTTTGCGGCAGCGACTCGATCACGGCCGATAAACAATGGCGCTTCGGTGCGCGTTGCAATCAACACCGGCTCGTCGCCGACGTCCGCCGGATCGCTCAACGGGCCAACCTCGAACGGGCCGCTTTCTGTGCCACCATACCCTCGACTGATCACACCCGGCACGTAACCCGCTGCACGCAACTGCTCAACCAGGGCAATCACGAGTGGTGTTTTTCCGCTGCCACCAACGGTGATATTGCCGACGATGATTATCGGCAAGGGTAATTTTTCGCTGCTTAACCATTCGCGGCGGTAGGCGATTCGACGCAACGCGACGAGCGTCCCGAACAACCAAGAAACAGGCCGCAACGCAAATTGCCAACGCGTGCGTTGCGTCCATTGATGCTCAAACCAGGGCGCGACTCGATTCAGCATTTAAGAATCGGCATCGCCGGCGCGCTATTTTGGCTTCGCTTCAGCGCTGAAAGAAATATGCGGGAAGCCCGCGAGCTGCGCCGCGGAGAGAATATTGATGACCGATTGGTGTGTCGCACGTGCATCGGCGCTAATGACAACTAGCGGGTCCTTGCGATCGCCCGCCGCTGTTTTAAGCGAACGCGCAAACGTCGGAATATCGGAGAATGCGACCACTTTGCGATCCACAACATAATTGCCGTCGGCGTCGACGGCCACATCCAGCACATTGGGCGTCGCTTTAGATTGCTCGGCTTCGGCCTCCGGAAGATTGATTCTAAGATCGGCGAATTTAGAGTAGGTCGTACTGACCATCAAAAAAATCAGCACAACGAGCAAGACATCGATCAACGGAATCAAATTGATTTCCGGTTCATCGCGAAACTTACCTCGTTGGAAGTTCATTTACCCGACTCGGTCGCCGTGAACGATTTCGACCAACTTTACCGCCTGCTGCTCCATCTCGACAATCAGTCGATCGACCTTCGAGCGAAAATAGCGATAAAAAACCATACTCGGAATCGCCACGATTAGGCCAAACGCCGTGTTATAAAGCGCAACGGAAATGCCGTGGGCAAGTTGCTCGGGATTGCCGCCACTGGTCGGATTATTCGCCCCGAAAATCTCGATCATGCCGATCACCGTACCGAATAAACCCAGTAGCGGCGCGATGGCGGCGATGGTTCCGAGCGATGTCAGAAATCGCTCTAACTCGATCGCAATGGCACGCCCCGATTCTTCGATCGACTCTTTCATTACCTCGCGCGCACTACGCACGTTGTAGAGGCCCGCCGCAAAAATTCGACCGAGCGGTGAATTGGTTGCGAGTTTAATTAGCATGTCGTTGTTAACACCATGTTGACGATAGTCAGCAACGACTCTCGCCAATAATTCTTTTGGCGCAACTAAAGCCGGCCGTAACGTCCAGAGCCGTTCACCAATAATTGCAAGTGCGATGACAGAACAAATAATTAACAGCCAAATCGGCCAACCCGCGGCCTGAACGATATTTAGCAATGGAATCCCGAACGTGACAAATTGAGCGACACTTTAGCGCGCAGCGATTTTTTTCACAAGCCCTAGGCTTTCCATCGCGCATCAAACTGAAACGAGCGTCATTGCGTTGGTGCGAATAACGGATTTTATTTGCAGTCGCGGCAGGACATCCGTCCTGCTTGCCTCGCGCGCAATGCTGCCTGAAGAAGCAGGCACAGAGCGGCTCTTGGCAATGGGATCAAAATTTTCCTTCGAACCCTTGGTCAAAATATCGATTGCACATTAAGTTGCCAGCAGCGCGGTCGGTTTCAGCTTAGACGGCAGCAATTTTCCTTTGCGCGCGCGGTGCCCCGCGTATTCGTTCAATTGATTGGTCGTCAATCGAATCTCAGTGATTTTGCCGGCGCGGCCGATGCCGCTCACGTAAAGCGGCTTGGCGCCCACCGCCGCGGCAGCGACCATCAATTCATTATCGTCGAGGGCCATCACGATGACGCCCTTCCCGCCCGCCGCGAGGTGCTTCATTTCATCGATCGCAAACACCAAAAGCTTACCCTTTTCCGAGACCGCCGCGATCGCCTGGGCGTTGCTGGGATCGAATAGTTGCGGTGCGAGCACGCTGTGTCCATCGTCGACATTGACGAATTGCTTGCCCGCCTTGGTACGCGACAATAAGTCCGCTGGATCGCAGGTGAAACCGAAACCATTACTCGTGGCAAGTAGTAATCGCTGCTTGCTCGGCCCGGCAATCATGCCGACGACGCGCGCACCCAATGGCAATTCAATTAAGCTGGTGAGCGGCGATCCGTCGCCGCGGCCGCTCGGCAATGCCGAAGCCATGACGGTATACATGCGGCCATTGCTGCCTATCAGGATTACCGCATCGACACTGCGGCAAGACTGCATCGTCAGCAGCGAATCGCCTTCCTTAAACGTCACCGAGGCGGGATCAATCTCATGACCTTGCCTCGCGCGAATCCAACCCTTTTGGGAAAGAATCACCGTGACCGGCTCGTCAAGAACCGTAACAGTGATCACCGCCTTTTGCGTTTGTTCGATTAATGTGCGGCGCGCGTCGCCATATTTTTCCGCATCGGTTTCGATTTCTTTAATCAACTGCGCGCGCAGGGCCGCGGGTTTGTCGAGCAAGCGCGTTAATTGCGTCTGCTCTGTTTTCAGTGCTTTCATTTCTTGCTCGATCTTGATCGCTTCCAAGCGCGCCAATTGGCGCAATCGAATCTCAAGAATGTCCTCCGCTTGCCTATCGCTGAGTTTGAACGCCTGCATCAATGCCGGCTTCGGCTCGTCCGATTGACGGATGATCTTGATCACCTTGTCGATATTCAGCAGTACAAGAGAGCGGCCTTCCAGAATGTGGATGCGATCCAAAACCTGCATCAGTCGATGTTCGGTACGGCGGCGTACTGTGGCTAGGCGGAATTCAATCCATTCCTGCAGCATCTCGAGCAAGGTTTTCTGGCGTGGCCGGCCGTCGCGACCGACGGCCACCAAATTCATGCTGATATTCCCCTCGAGGCTGGTATGGGCCAGAAGAAGATTGATGAATTCCTGCGGATCTTGGTTCTTGGACTTAGGCTCAAATATCAAACGCACCCGCGCTTCTTTACCCGACTCGTCGCGCACACGATCTAATGCCGATAGGATCAGTTGCTTCAATTGAATCTGATCCTGCGTTAACGATTTCTTGCCGAGTTTCACCTTGGGATTGGTGAGTTCTTCAATTTCTTCGAGAACCTTGCGAGCGCTGGTCTGATGCGGCATTTCTGTGATGGCAATCTGCCATTGGCCGCGCGCGAGTTCTTCGATTTTCCAGCGCGCGCGCATCTTCAGTGATCCGCGCCCCGTTTCATAGACCTGTTGAATCTCTTCTCCCGACGAAATAATCTGCCCGCCACCGGGAAAATCGGGGCCGGGCAGTAATCTCAGAACCTCTGCAAGAGTCGTGTTCGGTTGCTGAATTAATTGCACGCAAGCCGCCGCGACTTCTTTGAGATTATGCGAAGGTATTTCCGTCGATAGACCGACGGCGATGCCTGACGCGCCGTTTAACAAAACGAATGGCAACCGCGCCGGCAGTTGGCTTGGTTCTTGGAACGCGCCGTCATAGTTGGGAATGAAATTGACCGTCCCTTGATCAATTTCCGCCATCAACAATGACGCTATCGGGGTCAGTCGGCATTCGGTGTATCGCATCGCCGCGGCGCCATCGCCGTCGGGTGAACCAAAATTTCCATGGCCGTCGATCAGCGGATAACGCATCGTAAAATTTTGCGCGACCCGCACCAGCGCATCGTACGCTGCGACCTCGCCATGGGGATGGTATTTACCGAGTACATCGCCGACAACGCGAGCAGATTTCACGGGCTTTGCGGTTGGCGTGAGGCCCATGTCGGCCATCGCGTAAAGAATGCGTCGCTGTACCGGTTTTTGGCCATCGCAAATATCCGGCAGTGCACGGCCCTTCACAACCGACACGGCGTATTGCAGGTAGGCAAGTTCGGCGTACTGCGCGAGCGGCGCTTCGTTCGGATCAATGTCACTCGGCGGCGAAGGCGGTGTCGGCGGTGGTGGCGGTTGGACGGCGCTTGATTGATTTGACATTTCGTCGGATTCAAACAGGTCACGTTGTTTACGCGCCATCACAGATCCCCTTCGACGCTATTGCCGTTTTCTTCGAGCCAGGCGCGGCGCTGAGCGGCTTCTCCTTTGGCCATCAGCATAGTCATTTTGGCATCGACAAACGCCATGCCTTCGCTGTCGTAGGTGACTTTCAGCAGCTTGCGCGTATCGGGATTCAGCGTCGTATCCCAGAGTTGTATCGGATCCATTTCGCCCAAGCCCTTAAAGCGCGATATCTGCCACGCGCCAGGTTTAAAGCCCTCGTTTAGCAATCGATCTTCCGCGACGCGCAGCTCCGCGTCGTCAAGCACGTAGACCTTACGCGGCGGTTTGTTCTTTCCCTGACCCGGCACATCCAAACGAAATAGCGGCGGACAGGCAACGTAAATATGACCGGCCTCGATCAACTTGGGGAAGTGGGCAAAGAACAAAGTCAGTAGCAAAACTCGGATATGCGCGCCGTCGACATCGGCGTCTGAAAGAATGATCAGCTTGCCATAGCGCAGTGGCGAAAGGTCCGCTTGTTCGTTGCGATGATGCGGATCGATACCCAGGGCAACCGCAATGTCGTGGACTTCGTTATTCGCGAACAAGCGATCGCGCTCGACTTCCAAAGTGTTGAGCACTTTGCCACGCAACGGCAAGAGCGCTTGATATTCTTTATCGCGCGCCATCTTGGCGCTGCCGCCGGCGCTATCGCCTTCAACCAAAAATAATTCACGGCGCATCACATCATCGGTTTCGCAATCCGTGAGTTTACCCGGCAGGACTGCGACCCCGGAAGATTTACGCTTATCGACTCGCTGCGACGACTTTAGGCGATTCTGCGCTTGATTAATCGCAAGCTCGGCGATTTTTTTGCCGTAGTCTGCGTGTTGATTGAGCCAGAGTTCGACCGGATCTTTGATCGCGTTTGACACTAAGCGAACAGCATCGCGGCTATTGAGGCGTTCTTTGATCTGGCCTTGGAATTGTGGGTCTAACACTTTCGCCGACAACACGAAACTGACGCGAGCAAAGACATCATCCGGCAATAGCTTAACGCCCTTCGGCAACAAACTATGGGCATCGACAAATCGAGCCACCGCGTTGAATAGGCCTTCGCGTAGCCCCGATTCGTGGGTGCCGCCGCTGGGGGTCGGAATCAAGTTCACGTAGCTCTCGCGCACGACGTTGCCACTTTCGCTCCAGCCCACCACCCAAGCCGCGCCCTCGCCTTCCGCGAAGTCGCTGCCGCTGCCATCGGCGATATATTTCTCGCCGGGAAAAAGTGGCACTAAAAGCTCGTGGCCATTGAGTTGCTCGGTCAGATAACCCGATAAGCCGTCCGGATAGTTCCAAGTCTTCGTTTCACCTGTTTTTTCCAACGTGAGGGAAAGATGTACGCCAGGCAGCAGCACCGCACGGGCGCGCAACGCGCGCTCCAGCTCGGCAACGGTGATCGTGCCACTGTCAAAAAATTTTGCATCCGGCCAGAGTCGAATGCGCGTACCCGTTTGTTTAGCGACGCCGACTTTCCTGAGTTTTTGCGCCAATGCGCCGTTCTCGAATGCGATCGCAAAGGTTTGTCCGTCTCGCATTACTTCGCATTCGAGCCGCGTGGATAATGCGTTGCTGACGGACACGCCAACGCCGTGCAGGCCGCCGGCAAATTTGTACGCGCCACCGGATCCCTTGTCGAACTTGCCGCCGGAATGCAAGCGGGTGAAAATTAGTTCGATGACGGGTAGTTTTTCGGTGGGATGCGGACCGACCGGAATACCGCGGCCGTCATCGGCAACGCTCACTGAACCATCACTATGCAAAGTGACGGCGACGGACTTGGCGTACCCGGCGAGGCTTTCATCCGAAGCGTTGTCGATGACTTCTTGGACGATATGTAGCGGACTTGCCGTCAAGGTATACATGCCCGGACGATGACGGACCGCTTCTAGGTCTTTTAAGACACGGATCGATGATTCGTCGTACTTGGGGCGAGTTGCCATAAATGTGTTACAGCTAGATTTGAAATGAACGCGATTCTATCTGATCACGGTTCGACACTGTGAATCGAAATGAATTTTCGACAAATATTTTGCTAGAAATTTAACGGCGCGGCAGCGGGAATCGAACCCGTGACCTTCTGATTTAAAGGAGACACGTAGTCACCACGAGTAATCTAATCGTATTTACTATTTCACATTCTGACTTGACGAAAATATGCTTTCGAGATTTGAAATGCGCGCGCCCGCAAAAATATTTTTCTCGCCCTTGCTAACCTCTCTGATCTCGCCGAGCCTCACTCAATTTCTCGCGACGTTATTCCAGAAACTTGTCTTGCGGCCATGCGCTTCCTAGTTGCGCCTCGAATTCTTTATGATCGAGCAATGGTGCAAAATGCGGGCTCAACCGGATTAAATTACGCTGACCTAGATACAATCGATTTCATGCGCGCCAATTTTGGCGACACAATGGGCGCCGTCAGCATCGTGCTCGCTAGCGCCATCAACAACAAAGATGTAAATGTCGCGGCGCTGACAATGCCCGTATCCAACAATACGTTGGGAAAAATAATCTTGATCAGGGCCTTGGTTTGCAGCAACCAGCCGATCAACGACCCTTCTCCGGGCGCCCATTTGAGTAATTTTCCAGCTAGTACATTAACACATAAATAACGATATATACTTTATACTGTCGCCTATCCACCCCAAGATGAGGTGTTGGCCATGCGACAGACCGAATTACGCCTTACCCCTAAGGATCGCGAATTGATTGAATCATACCGGACGAAGGGCTTGCACCATGCGCGCGAAGTCAATCGGGCGCATATTCTTTCTGCGCTTGATCG
>JANOLP010000010.1:0-5618 GCA_031419835.1 Pseudomonadota bacterium
GGCAGCTCGAAATGACAACATGTAAGTTGGCGCTGACGTAGGAAGCCCAACTCAGCCGCAAGTATTTTGTTGGGGTTCGTTCCTCACCGCCAACCTACGGGCTTCACTTTCCATGACGCTACCGGAATTGTCACCGTTAACATGTCATCCTGAACACCGCGAAGGATCTGCTTTTACGGCCGTTAAAAAGCAGATCCTTCGCTTTGCTCAGGATGACATTGGAATGTGGCAACAAGAGCGCTGGCGGTTCATGGTCCGTGAGCAGTATTGGCCGCGCCGATACAGGCAACTCGCAATGACACTGTTAACGATTCGGCGGCAGAATATCGCCCATATGAAAACCAAAGCTGCCGGTTTTTCGGTCGGCAAAATATTTTTCGAGCGTGACTTTAATGGTGCGGAACGCGAGTTCTTTCCACGGAATTTCTTCTTCGCTGAAGAGCTTTACTTCCAAACTTTCCGTACCTGCCGCGAAATCCAAATCGAGCATGGTTCCGCGAAACATCACATAAATTTGGTTGATGTTCGGCAGATTCAGAAACGTATAAAGCTGATCGATCGTCACGCGCGCGCCGGCTTCTTCTAAGGTTTCGCGCGCGGCGCCTTGGGCGGCGGTTTCGCCGTTTTCCATAAAGCCTGCCGGCAAAGTCCACAATCCATAGCGTGGCTCGATGGCGCGGCGGCATAATAAAATTTTATCGCCCCATTCGGGAATGCAGCCGACGACCATTTTTGGATTCTGGTAATGAATCGTGCCGCAGGCATCGCACATATAGCGCGGCACGTTGTCACCCTCGGGAACACGCAGCGAAACTTTTTCGCCGCAGTCACTACAAAAATTCATGTTTGGATTTGTCATCATATTCGCGACAAAGTAGCAGAGTTGGTAGAAAAGATAAAGACACCCCTTCACGTATTCTTGCGTTGATTTCCGACTTACGACACAATTTGAGGAAATATCTTAAGGTGAAGCCATCGTGCGATTCCTAGGTAGGGTGGGGATGGGTCTCGCTTTTATAAAGCGCTAACCCATCCCTATCCCAGCCTTCCGCTTGAAGGGGAAGGGGCTTTAGCTAAGCGCGAGCGCTTGCTCAAGCGCGCCGCACCCGCCAGAATACGACTTCTGAGAAAACTCAATTCACCAACCTGATGCGCCCGTTTCACCTTACTGCGATACTCGATCGCGAATTCTTGTCTACCGCCGCCGGCAAATCCACGCCCGTAATGGTGTGGGGGCCGCCGGGCATCGGCAAATCGCAAATCGTTGCTCGCGTCGCGAAACAGCACAACGTGCCTGTCATCGATGTTCGCTTATCGCAAATGGAGCCGACGGATTTGCGCGGCATTCCGTTTCGCGACGGCGATCACGTGGTGTGGTCGATTCCCGCGCTGTTGCCGAACGCCGCAAAGCACGGCGCACGCGGAATATTATTTCTCGACGAGATCACGTCGGCGCCGCCGACCGTTACGGCCGCAGCGTATCAGTTGATTTTGGATCGCCGCCTCGGCGAGTATCGCGTGCCCGAAGGCTGGGCGATTTTCGCCGCGGGTAATCGTCACGGTGATCGCGGTGTCACTTATGCGATGCCGGCGCCGCTGGCGAATCGTTTTACCCATTACGATCTGGAAGCGCATCTGGACGATTGGATTGCGTGGGCGTATCAGCACGACATTGACGAGCGCGTGATCGCGTTTCTGAATTTCCGTCCCGAGTTGTTGTTCGAAATGAAATCGAGCGCAACGCTCGCCGCGTTTCCTAGTCCGCGCACCTGGGAGTATGCCTCGCGCGCGCTGAAGAAATTTGGCGATGCGCCGGAACTATTGCTCGACGGTTTGCAAGCCAGTGTCGGCGCGGCGGCGGGGATCGAATTCAAAGCGTTTATGGATCACATTCGCGATTTGCCGGACATCGAAGCGATCGCGCAAGGCCGCAGTAACGTGATGCCCGGCGCGATCGATTTGCAATACGCGGTTGCGTCGTCTTTAGTGCGGCGCGTGGTGCGCGAATCGGGAAAACCCAACGGCGATACGATGATCGGCAATGTGTTGCGCTACGCCCAACTGTTTCCGCAACGCGAATTAGGCGTCATGTTGGTCAGCGATTTGCAACGTGCGATTGGTGTGCCGTTGTTTGATCGGCCGGAGTTTTCCGAATGGGCGAGTAGTATTTCCGATCTTTTAATGTATCGCCAAGGACACTAAAATTTCCCCGCAACCTTTCCTACTGTCATTGCGAGCGCAGCGAAGCAATCTCGCTCTTTTTGCTCGTCGTCCCCGCGAAGGCGGGGACCCAGTGTCGTTAATACGAAGACACTGGATTCCCGCCTACGCGGGAATGACAGAGGGGATTTTACGTTTTTGAGCACAACTTGACACCCAGGTCGCCGCGTCGCCCTGCGGCTCCTCGCGACGACAGCCCTAATTTATCATTCACTAATCCAATGAGTGTATTTGTCGAATCCCTAGACCACGAAGGCCGCGGCGTTGCCCACAACGACGGCAAAGCGATTTTCATCGACGGTGCGTTGCCCGGCGAAACGGTGATCTATTCGCCGTACCGGAAAAAACCGAGCTTCGAGTTTGCGCAAATCGTTTCCATCGAAAAATCGAGTGCGGTTCGCACGACACCGCGTTGCCAACATTACGGCGTGTGCGGCGGCTGTAACATGCAGCATGCGGAATTTTCCGCTCAGGTTGCATCGAAGCAGCGCATCCTCGAGGACAATCTCGAACGCATCGGTAAAGTCACGCCGGATGTTTTGCTGCCGCCGATTTATGGACCGGCGTGGGGTTATCGCCAGCGCGCGCGTTTGTCGGTGCGCTATGTGGAAAAAAAGGGTAGGGTGCTGGTCGGCTTTCACGAAAAAAAATCCAGCTTTGTTGCGGCGATGGAATCCTGCGAAGTGTTACCGCCGCATATTGCCGCGCTGATTCCGAAATTGTCGGAATTGATCATGGGCATGGATTCGCGCGATCGCTTGCCGCAGATCGAGCTGGCATGCGGCGCTGAAGTCACGGTGCTGGTAGTGCGAAATCTGGAGCCGGTCTTGGAGCATGATGCCCTGCGATTCAAGCAATTCGCGGATCTGCACGGCATTCAATTTTGGCTGCAACCGAAAGGGCCCGACACGGCACAACCGTTTTGGCCGTTGGATTCCGCGCCACTTTATTATTCGATTCCCGAGTTCGATCTCAAACTGCATTTCTTGCCGACGGATTTTACTCAAGTGAATCACGCGGTGAATCGTGCGCTAGTGAAACGCGCGGTGACGTTGCTCGCGCCGCAACCGGGCGAGCGCATCGCGGATTTATTCTGCGGCTTGGGTAATTTTAGTCTTGCGATTGCGCGTAGCGGCGCTGCGGTGGTTGGCCTGGAAGGCGCACCAGGGCTTGTTCTCCGGGCAACGGAAAACGCGCGGAAGAACGGCTTAGCGGACAATACGAAATTTCACGTGGCGAACTTGTTCGCAAGTGATACGGATCAAACCCTGCGCGCATTAGGCAAATTCGATAAATTGTTGATCGATCCGCCGCGCGATGGTGCGGTCGAAGTCGTCAAGGCGATCGAAGCGCCATTTCCGCGCAGCATTGTTTACGTCTCATGCAGCCCAGCCACATTGGCCCGCGACGCGGGCGTGCTGGTTAACACGAAGGGTTATTCGTTGAAAGCGGCGGGTGTAGTCAATATGTTTCCGCATACAGGGCACGTGGAATCGATTGCGCTGTTCGAGCAACCATAAAAAAGGCCACCCGAAGGTGGCCTTTTTTCTCGAGACTGATGCAGCCGATTACTCGTCGCGACCTGCGAAGCCAAGCATTTGCAGCAACACGGAAAACAGATTGTAAATGCTGATAAAGATGCTCAACGTTGCGCTGATGTAATTCGTCTCACCTCCGCGTACCACTTGGTTGATGTGATAAAGCATCAACAGCGAGCAGAGCGGAATGAAGATCGCGAGGATGGTCATGTGCATCGCGGTCGATTGGAAGAACACGTTCGCAATCACCATTACCATCGCGACGATGACGCCGATACCCAGGAACTTACCCAGGCCGGACAGATCGCGCTTCGTCGTGGTGGCGATACCCGCCATCGCGAAGAATACCGCCGCCGTGCCGCCGGCTGCGAGGCCAATCAACTGGCCGCCGTTGCTCATGCCGAGCGTGCGCTGAAGCAGCGGACCTAACAACAGGCCGAGGAAAAAGGTGAAGCCGAGCAGCAAGCCCACGCCTAGTGAGCTGTCACGATTCTTTTCAATCGCCCAGATCCAGCCGTAGAAGATTGCCAATGTGGCGAAAAACATCATCATCGGGCTGGCGCGCATGAAGCCGAAGTTCATATTCACACCGACCATCGCGCCGATAACCGTGGGAACCAGCGCAATAGCCAGCAGCATATAGGTATTGCGTAGGACGCGATTCTGCGAGAGCCCTAGCGAGGTTGAACCAGTTGCTAACGGGATGTTGGGTTCCATATATTTCTGTTGCTCCTGTTGAGGTGAAATTCAGATGCTTAGAATAGATAAATGGGGGAAAAGTTGCAAGTTTTCAATGCCTTTTCGATATTCCCTTAATTATCCGAGGGTTGCGTAATCCGTTTTATCACAGAGAAATTTCACCACGGCCAAATTCCGTTACTTTTCCGCTAACGTGAATTTTCCCGGCGGAATCGATGCGAAGATTTAGCCGGCAGGGCCGACCGGTTTGCGCACCTTGATCGATGGTGATTTTTAATGGAACAGCGGCATTTTGCTTCAGCAAATAGCCGCCTAAGTTGGCGCAAGCCGATCCAGTTCCCGGATCTTCGCAAAGCGCATTCGCCTTTTCGAAGAAAAATCGCGAGGTAACGTGGTTGGCACTTTCCGCCACCCAAAGACAAAGCGTCACGGCGCCGCGTTGATTGCGCGTGGGGCGATCAAGCAATGCAAGCATCGGCTGGCAACGCTTCAATGCATCAACAGAATTGAGCGGAACGAGCAACTGCTCCACGCCGGTATTCACCCACATCGCCGGTGCGCCGATGTCTGCGGTCGAGAGGCCCAGCGGGGCCGCAAGCCGATCGGGTGAAATTTCGAGGGGTCGCGTTTGAGGTGCAGCAGTCGTCAATTCCCAATTGTCGTTCTGGGCTATTAATGGATTGATGCCAGACAACGTTTCCAACGTGAGCGTATCGCCTGCAGAGAAGAGCTCGCGCACGACCGACGCGCTGCCCAGCACGGGATGACCGGCAAAGGGCAACTCCACGTGCGGCATAAATATCCTCACACGCGCAGTGGCCTTGATGCTGGGAAGAATGAACGTGGTTTCCGATAAGTTGAATTGCAGTGCAATCGCCTGCATCTCTTCATCGCTTAAGCCTTCGGCATCCTCGACGACGCACAGCGGGTTACCGGAGAAGGCTTGGCCTTCTAGGCTAAAGACATTGAGAATGCGAAATTTGCGTGGGGTCATAGCGAAAGTGTTCTGCGTTGTAACAAACGGGAGTTAATTTTCCAGGACGTCCTAAAACCTTAAGTGTCATTCCCGCGAAAGCGGGAATCCATAGTACGTATCACTTTGCCAAAGCCAAATGGGTTCCCGCCTTCGCGGGAACGACAAATGGGCTAGATTTTCTTCGC
>JANOLP010000011.1:0-5437 GCA_031419835.1 Pseudomonadota bacterium
GTCGAGACTTTCTGCGCGCTGCGGCTTTTCATCGACTCGTGGCGCTGGGAGGGCGTGCCGTGGTATTTGCGCTCAGGCAAGTGGATGGCCGCTACAATCGCGGAGGTGATAGTGCAGTTAAAGCCGCCGCCACAGCGCTTGTTCGCTGACTCCGCGCCGGTGTCAGGCCGGGCCAACTATCTGCGCTTCCGTCTATCCCCAAACGCCGCCGTAGCCCTCGCCGCCCGCGTCAAGCGCGCCGGGCAAGAGTTCGTCGGCGACCAGCGTGAGCTTTACCTGGTTGATGAACGGCCGGGAGAGGAATCGCCGTACGAGCGGCTTTTAGGCGACGCCATGGCCGGCAACGGCGCGCTCTTCACCCGCGAGGACGCGGTTGAGGCCGCCTGGGCGGTGGTCGACCCAGTCCTTAATAACCACGACCGGGTTCGCCCTTACCGACGCCATAGCTGGGGGCCGAAACAGGCTGACGCGCTCATCGCAGCAGACGGCAGTTGGCACAACCCCAAACCGAGCGGGGCGCAAGCATGACGGCCACCGACGACGTGATTTTCCTGCTCGATATGGTCAATACGCGGGTCGACGGGCAATAGGAGGCGACATGAACGCTACGCAGCAACTCCACGACTTAGGCCAAAGCCTGTGGCTCGACAACATCACGCGCGCGCTACTGACGAGCGGCACACTCAGCCGCTACATTCGGGAGTTTGCGGTGACGGGACTCACCTCCAATCCCACGATCTTCGATCAAGCCATCAAAAATGGTGATTTCTACGATGACGCTATCTGCAGCGCAGTTCATTTTTTGCGCGAAAAATCAAACTTTGCAACAGAACCGTTTTAGCTAAGGGCTTCGATGGTAAATCTTGATAAAAATAATTCTTTAAATCTGTGCCGTGGAGCCTTGATGTTGTCCTTGATAATGTCAGTTATAGGGGGGTGCGCGTCGCTACCGGATTTAAAAAATCTACGCCACGGCGCTGCACAACGGCAACACCAGGGAAAAATCGCTGCTCAATCAGCGCTGGCGCAACGCGCTATTGAAAAGCTAGAGCAAGACGGCGAAGTTAATCTCTTGCGGCGCCATTTAGCGTACGTCGAAGCCATAGACGGACCACAGCTCATCGCCGGCAACGAAGCGCGCATATTGATCGATGGACCCGCGACCTTCGACTCGATGTTCGCCGCCGTTAAAACGGCACGGGATCACATAAATTTAGAAACCTATATCTTAGACGATGGCGCCATCGGTGAGCGATTAGCAGGCTTGTTATCGGAAAAAGTGAGCCAAGGCGTTGCGGTTAATATCCTTTATGACTCGGTGGGATCAATAAACACCCCAACCGAATTTTTTGAGCGCTTAACAGCGAGTGGAATTAACGTGTGCGAGTTTAATCCAGTCAACCCGCTTAAAGGAAGAGGCTGGCGTATCAATAACCGCGATCATCGAAAAATATTAATTGTCGACGGTAGAACGGCTTTCACCGGTGGCATCAACATCAGTGGTGTCTACTCGGCCGGCTCTTTTGGCAGTAAGCGAAAGAAAGCAACGTTGGATAAGGGTTGGCGCGACACCCACGTCCGAATAGATGGCCCCGCGGCAGCAGAGTTCCAGCGCCTATTCATTAGCACGTGGGGAAAGCAGTGCCGATCGCCGCTAGAGCAGCGAAATTTCTTTCCTACGGTAGCGGCTAAGGGCAACAAAATTATTCGCGTAATAGCCAGTAGCCCCGACGATCGCCTCAATATGACCTATGTGACGCTACTGTCGGCCATTGCCCATGCTGAAAAAAGCGTTTACATGACCATGGCCTACTTCGTCCCGGATCCGCAAACTATCGAAACGATCGAGGCGGCAGCGCGCCGCGGTGTGGATGTGAAATTAATTCTCCCGGGTTTCAGTGATTTCGCGGCAGTTTTCCACGCGGGTCGTTCACACTATTCGGATTTATTGAAAGCTGGGGTTAAAATTTTTGAGCACCGAGAGGCTATGTTGCATGCCAAAACCGTTGTCATTGACGGCGTGTGGTCAACTATCGGGTCGACCAACATGGATTGGCGCAGTTTTTTGCATAACGACGAAGTGAATGGCGTCGTCCTTGGGGAACAATTCGCCATTGACATGGAGCGCATGTTTGAACGGGACCTTGCCGCTGCGGTAAGGATCGATCTGGCAAAATGGAACGCGCGCAGTCCCGTGCTAAAAATGAAAGAGTGGGGCGCGCGGATGTGGGAGTATTGGCTATAGAAGCTGCCATTTCCTTATCATTGTCGGGGAAAAATTACAGCTACCTGTGTAAAAATTACCTATCGAGACGCTTTCGCGCCAGTGATTCGGTGTGCAATCGTGCAGTAGCCGCGGTTCGCTTTGGCATGTTGTTTGCTCGTGATAAACAGAAACTAATAATTTACCTGCTGCTCGCGCCCATGCTGACTGCCGCCTTCGGCGTTCAGGCCCAGGATGCGATTTCTATGCGGGCGCGCCACGCCGAGCTGAAGGATCGACTAGCCGATAACCAGTTTCAGCGCCCGCTCTATCTCAAATCGGCGCAGACTTCGGGCGAGCTCAGGGGCGACGTCTTTGCAGTCGTCGAACATCCGTTCGCGATGGTGCGCGAAGCGTTGCAAATTGCCGACCAGTGGTGCGACATCTTGATCCTTCACCTAAACGTCAAGCGCTGCAAGAACACCCGCAGATCTGGGGCGAGCCGGCTGTTGGTGTCCGTTGGTAAGAAAGTAGATCAGCCAGCGGAAGATGCTTACACGCTTCAGTTCGCATATCGCATCGCCGTCGCCACTCCCGACTATCTGCAGTTAAGACTCAACGCAGATGTAGGCCCGCTTGGGACGAAGAACTATTTGATTCAGTTGCAGGCCGTCCCAATCGATGCGCGGCACAGTTTTATGCACATGTCTTACTCGTACGAATACGGCTTCGCGGCCCGCGTAGCAATGAAGGCATATCTTGCGACCATCGGGCGCGAGAAGGTCGGATTCAGTATCGTCGGTCACCAGCAAGACGGGCGGCCTGTGCACATCCGTAACGTGCTCGGCCTGGTCGAACGCAACGCGATGCGCTACTACCTCGCCATCGATGCCTACCTTGGCGCTTATTTACTGCCGGCGGGCGAGCAAGTGGAAACGCGCTTGCGGGACTGGTTCGAGAGCACCGAACGCTACGCGACGCAGTTGCATGAAATGGGCCGAGGCGAGTATCTTGAGATGAAGCGCAAAGAAATTCGCCGCCAGCGGGTTGAATAGAGCCTGCCCATTGCCTCTGTGCGAAGAAGGTCGATTGAATCGGAAGGGGTAATATAGTAGGGCTTGCCCATACACTGAAGTCGTTTGGCTCGATTTTCCCAGCCAGTCCATTTCTTAGCGCGAATCGGCGATGAACGTAAATTAAAATGGCATCGAGCCAGAAGCCAATACCAGCGCGCTTCTTCCGGCATGCATTGCCAGCGGCAAGGCGGCGAGCGGCTTCTGGCAAGCTTCACATCGAAGGAAAAAAAGAATGGACGTGACACTGAATCCGCAAGATCTACAAAAAATCGCCGAGGTCACGCGAGAACATTACAACCAGCGTGCCGAAGATTACTGGGAAGGCACGCGCGATCACAACGTCAGTCAAAACATCAGGGCGTTGCTGCAAACGATCGAGGGTAAACCACCGTTTGCGCTACTCGATTTTGGCTGTGGGCCGGGACGTGACCTCAAGGTGTTTGCCGAACTCGGCCACGTTGCGATCGGCTTGGAGGGCACCCCTCGTTTCGTCGAAATGGCGCGCGTGTACAGCGGCTGCGTGGTATGGCAGCACGATTTCCTTAAGCTTGATCTTCCTGAAAATCAGTTTGATGGCGTATTCGCCAATGCCGCGTTGTTTCATGTGCCCAGCCAAGAGTTGCCGCGGGTATTGCTGCAATTGAATGCGACCCTAAAACCGCGTGGCGTCCTGCGCACCTCCAACCCGCGCGGCGATAATGAGGAAGGCCGGAACGGTGGACGCTACAGTGCCTTCCACAATCTCGAAGGGTGGCGGCGCTACATGTCGGCCGCCGGGTTTGTAGCGCTTGGTCACTATTACCGCCCCACTGGCGTGCCGCGCGAACGGCAGCCTTGGCTTGCGGGTGTCTGGCGCAGATTGTGATTCGCAGTCATCGTTCTCAGCCGCATGGTGAAGGCTCGATCCCCAGTCTACTAAACTCACGCCACGATAATGCTCATTCGCGCGACAACTTGAAACTCTTGACCCGGTGCGGCTTCAAATTGTGGCTGCGCTAGATCGTGCTGATCGTGGATTTGCTCACGCCCTGCGCTTGCGTCATCTGCCGGCAGCTCCACTGGGGCATGCCTTTGGGTTTAGTCGACAGCGTCGCAGGCACAATCGTCTTGATCTTATCGGACGAATAGGTGGGCTTGCGTCCGCGCCCCGCTGCAACCTCCCACAAACCCGCCGGCCCTTCTTGCACAAAGCGCCCGCGCCACAGGGCCACGGTCTTCACATCGACGCTCAACGCCATGCCGATCTCCAGGTTCGTGTGCCCAGTCGCGGTGGCCAGAACAATTCGGCACCGCAGCGCCACCTACTGTGGAGTTCCATATGCCGCTACCCAGTGCTCAAGTCGCTCCCGTTCAACATCCGAAAGGCTCACAACTGGGCTTATTCTGGGCATGCATCATGCATAACTCAATCCGAATAACACCTGATATTCGTTGGACACTACACCAGTGCAATCCGTTGCAACAGTTACTAATAAGGAGATGAAGATGAGCAAAGTGCAAACATTACGAGGCATGGCAACTATCAGTTTCTTTGCCAACAACGCAAACGCAACCGTTTTCGGTTTCTGCGATACTGGAATTGGGTTTGCACGCGCTTGCCGCGATCGGCAAATCTGGTAACCTTGTTATCCTATTAGTCCGCAACGACTGTTAAGTGCGAGTTCTTGAGATCAACTTCCTGCCCGCCTCGAAAACCTTAAAATTGGGCTGGTGGAACTCGACGTAGCGAGAAATTCACCCTCTCTGGTGCAGAGTGCCCTAAAGATGTTGCCGGAGTAGCCCGAAGGCGGGTAGATTGCAGAACACACGCTCACGCGACGAAACTGAATTTTTGGGTGCTCAGCGCACAAGGAGTTAATCATGAACGCATCCGGCAAACCCGCCTTTTCCGAGCTATCCGAGTTTCGCACTCACGACGTATTCAATCAACCTCCGCCGCTTGAAAACTATAACCTGTTTGATACCGACAGAGCGTTGCAAGAAGCGGTTGAACGCGACGGCGCCGGCTGGGCAAAAGACGCGTTGTCCACCTTTGGTGAAATCCTCGGCCGGGGCGAAACGATCCGACTCGGTAGCGTCGCCAATAAGTATCCACCGGTCCTGTATACGCACGACCGCTACGGCAATCGCCGCGATGAGGTTGAGTTTCACCCTGCCT
>JANOLP010000012.1:0-5725 GCA_031419835.1 Pseudomonadota bacterium
ACTACATTGACGTAATTCGCGTTTTGCATCAGCGGCGTAACATTCCAACGTTGCTCTTGGGCGAGTCTGATAATTAGAGCAAATAGCGCCACACGTTTTTCAGTTAGCCAATTTACTTTCTATGATGGGTGGATCCATTGCATGGGCCAGCCGTTGTGTTTGTGCCACGCTTGCTCCACCCTACTTTACCGCGATTATTACCCCGAAAGGCATATGGATACTGGCTCTCAAGGCATGCCATGCCAAGAAGCAAGCAGGACGCGGCTGTTGGCGATGCTCAACCACAAATATGTAGGTTGGGTGAGTGAAGCGTAACCCAACTTTCCATTAGGTTTTCGCGGGATTCAGTGGAAGGGGTTTCTAGTGGGCCGATGCAAGCCACGGCCGCATTTGTCTTTATGCCACACTTCCGTCGAATCTTGTTTTGCCGCATCAGATTGCCCAGCCTGCGTTGATCTGTTATGCTTTTGTGTGCCCGAAAAGCTTCATTGCCCGCCAGACGCGGCAATGCACCGTACTGTATTAGGCCGCACAAAATCGGAGGAAACATACCATGGCTGACACACAATGGTTTTTGAAGGGGCAGTGGCTCGAATACTGCAGTTGCGACTATGGGTGCCCGTGCGAATCGATGGCGCCGCCGACGCAGGGACACTGTGATGGCGTGGTAGGCATGCATGTCGATGAAGGCTACTACGGCAATGTGCGGTTGGATAACGTAACCATTGTCGCTACCTTCTTCTTTCCCCGCGCGATTCACCATGGCGGTGGGCATATGCAGGCCATCCTGGAGGAGAAAACCACACAAGAACAACGTGACGGCATCTTGAAGATCCTATCCGGCGAAGGTCAGCCGGTGGGTACGATGTTCCAGATTTTCAGCGTTATCGTAGAACATTTTCACCCACCGCTATTTCTGCCCATGAAATTCGAGTGGGACATCGATAAGCGTAGTGGGCGCATCGATGTGCCCAATGTTGTGCGGGCGTCCACGGTGCCGATCCGCAATCCGGTAACCGACACCGAACTGCGCATGCTCAACGTGTTGCCCGATGGGTGGGTCTTCTATGAAGCGGAGGTAGCGTCGGGAACAGCCAAGAGTATGGGTGAAATCAAGTTCGATTTCGCCAATCGTCATAGCTCAATGGCGCCATTCGCCTTCAACAACCAAGGTATGGCTTATAGCTACAAAGAAGCCAAAAATCGCCTCGGCTCGCGAGTCTAGGTCGCCGCGGCGTTCACAAAACACTCTGCGAATAGGCGCCTTGCGTCTCCTCACGTGGGGTTGGGGAGACGGGAAAAGCGTCAGGGGTTACTTTAGCTTAGAAAGTTGGATCGTTGGTGCCAGTTTGCTGCTGCTGATGCTGTTGAGTTGGATCTATCTGTTCCTCATGGCCGATGGCATGAAGGCCATGGCGGGAGAAGGCGGCTCTGCGAAGTACATGTGGCTTATGCCGATGGGGCGGTGGGATGTGACCGACTTCGTGCTCGGGTTCCTCATGTGGGTGATCATGATGATAGGCATGATGATCCCGAGTGCCGCGCCGATGATTTTTCTGTATGCAAAGATTCGGCGCCGCGCGGAAGCAAATGGCCGCGCCTTCGCGCTCACTTCCATCTTCTCGCTCGGATATTTCGCTATCTGGGCTGTCTTCAGCCTCGCGGCAACACTACTCCAGTATTTACTCACTGAATGGCGACTCTACTCCGATCTTATGCAGACCGATAACGCCGGGCTGAGTGGGTTAATCCTATTCCTCGCGGGCCTCTATCAGCTCACCCCTTGGAAGAATGCCTGCCTTGCTCATTGCCAATCCCCGCTAGGATTTCTCACGAACCACTGGCGGGACGGGGCTGGCGGTGCTTTCTGCATGGGCGTCACGCACGGAGGGTACTGTTTAGGCTGTTGCTGGCTGATCATGCTGGTGTTGTTCTCGGTGGGTGTTATGAATTTATTTTGGATCGCTGTTCTAAGTGTGTTCGTACTTTGCGAGAAGTTTTTTGCGACGGGCAAGCGTGTCGCTTACGGCACCGGTGTTGCGCTTGTCGCGTTTGGCTTGCTAAGGGCGATACGAATTCTTTAGCGAACAGCAGAGCTGGTAGGTTCGGGGCGTAGAAGGGAATTCGGCCAGCACGCTGGCTACCCGCGCAGCGGCTGCCCGATGCAGCGGGCAGTGAATATTACGAGGTGGAATAATGAAAACCGTAACGCTTGATGTACGCCCAACCAGCGATTCGATGGCGGATTTCGCGCAGACGTGGAAAAACGGTAAGCCGCAAAAATCGGCGCGCATTAGTTTTTCGACGCCCGAATTGCTTTAGAAAGTGTTAACCGCGAAGCGATGGGAATTGCTCAAGACCCTCTGCGGCGCAGGAACGATCTCGATCCGCGAAGCCGCTCGCCGTGTTGGACGCGATGTGAAAGCGGTTCATGGCGATGTGGTCGCACTATTGAACGCCGGACTACTCGATCGCGCGCAAGAAGGCGGAATTATTTTTCCGTATGAATCCGTTAAGGTCGAATTCCTGTTGCAGGCTTCGTAGCACGGGAATTCCCGAGACCCGATTACCTGCTTGTCATTCCCGCGAAAGCGGGAATCCATTTGGCCTTTGAACGTCAAATTGGATTCCCGCTTTCGCGGGAATGACGGGGTGGCCTAGGGCCATACTTATGCCACGCTTGTCTGCCCTTCGCGCTACCTTATAATGAAGACGTCATATTTCTCGTAGCCGCCCTCACCAAGTTTTACCTCAACCACTTTATTAATCGCTTGCACGCTGTTTAGCCAGGCATATTTTTCGGACGAGGTCTGGAACGTGGGCGCGGTGATGAAGTACGGGATATCCTTAGTCGTCAACAATTCGCCATTATTCAGTTTCTCGGCGCTTTCTTTTGAATGCTGAAGGATGCCGTTGTAGGTGATATAGATCACCTGATCGTCATCGGTCTTTATAGTTGCACGAACATCAAGCCGCAGCACGCCGGAAGGCATTACACGCAGCCAGTCCGCGCCGGGCGAAATAAACTTTCCACTGATCTTAGGACCTTTTGCCCAGCCTCCGGGCTTGACGTTGAAGATGAGAAGCGAGTTGTCGACCGCGGAGGGTGGCTCAAGTAAAGCCACGTACGTCATAAGATACTCGGTCTTGAGTTCCGTAGTCTGGGCGTGGGCCGTAGACCCAGTGAGCGAAACCGCGATGTTGAAAATTCCAAGCACGATGAAAAGGCCGATGCGAATTGTCATTGCCATTCTCCGATTGTTGATGAACGAGTTGCGGGAACCGTCACTCGGCAAGCGACTTCGTCACATAAAAGCGATACGTTCTCGCACATCAAGGCTACGACACATTCAATCCAGGCGGCAATATGTCGAAAGTAATAGGCCAGCCACATCGCGCCGAATAAAATGACGAGCTTCGCGAGCTTTGACAACTCGCGCCAATTGGCGGCAAAGAAGGTGATCACGCCGGCGCCGAACAACAGCATGCCCATCAGCGCAAATACCAGCGTGAGATAGCGACTACCGCCACTCGCTTGCGATGCAACATGATCGAAAATCGCATGCTGCTGATCGGGATGTACCCAGCCGCGCTCAACCCAAGTTGGGATTTCTTTAGTTAGGCGTTTTAGAAACTGATTGTTACGCAAACGCAGACTCCCTCAGGGAATTGAACCTTCATGGTAACGTAGGTGAGCCAGCAGCGCCATTCCGCGCGGTGTTGCGAAGGGTATGGCTGGAACGGCAAGCGCCGTGCGGCGACTGGCTAATCCTATTTTATTGTTGGAGTAATTGACAACATATGCAGATGTTGTTACTCTCTCCAACATGAAGGCGATTGAGCTAATTCGAACACGCATTATCTATTCGGAAACGGCCTTCGTGGAAATGGTGTTATGGCAAGTCCCAAAGCCCGTTGCAGGTTCAAGCCACGAATTCAAATACCGGCTGGCCTACGTCGTCGACAACAGTTGTGTGATTCGCTATGACAACGAAACTGGCAAAGGCGATCATCGACATTTCGGCAACAAAGAAAACGTTTACAAATTCACCACGCCCGATCAACTCATCGCCGACTTTCAACGTGATATTAAAAGGTGGACTCATGAAAACCGTGACGCTTGATGTACGAGCACCCGCCGATTCAATAGCAGATTTCGCGCAAGCCTGGAAAACCGGTAAACCGCAGAAGTCGGCGCGCATAAGTTTCGCGACGCCCGAATTGCTTTGGAAAGTATTGACCGCGAAGCGCTGGGAATTGCTCAAAGCATTTTGTGGCGCCGGGTCGATATCTATTCGCGAAGCGGCGCGGCGTGTCGGTCGCGATGTGAAAGCCGTCCATGGCGATGTGGTGGCATTGTTAAACGCGGGCCTGCTTGATCGCTCGGATGACGGTGGAATTATTTTTCCGTATGAGTCCGTTAAGGTCGAATTTTTGTTGCAGGCGGCTTAGCGCAAGGCGTTGCAATACCCGATCACCTGCTTGTCATTCCCGCGAAAGCGGGAATCCATGTTGACTTTGAAAGGCCAAATGGATTCCCGCTTTCGCGGGAATGACACCATCTGTATTTTTTTCGATCGATGAAATATTCGCGGATAGGGAAACCACGGTCGTGTTGGCGTTCATGCCATGTATCGCCAGGAAGAAAGTCGGACGCGAATCTCCGCATGGCCGGAAAAAACATGTAGGTTGGCGGTGAGGCACGAACCCCAACTTCCATCTCACGATCCGTTATTGTTGGGGTTCGTACCTCACCGCCAACCTACGAATTCGGTGCCGCGATGCGCATCCCAAGCGCCAACATCTCGTCCCACAAATCCCCGCGTCGCACGCCCTTGATGATGCGATCGCATTCCGCGGCGTGAGTGAGCGCGGCTTCCAACGCCGATTGGGTTAAGCGCTTCACGCCACGCTCGATCAAGCCTTGGCGCGGGCCCCAGACGCGGGCATCGCGCAGCAATTGCGCCATCGGTTTGCCTTGGCTTTGGCCGATTCTGACTTTGAGCAGCGCGCGGATTTCTTCGGTCAAGCTCCATAGCAACAGCGGCGGCGCTTCGCCTTCGTCGCGCAGGCCCTCGAGCGTGCGCGCGAAGCGCGCGGCGTTACCACTAAGCATCGCTTCGCTTAAGCCAAAAATATCGTAGCGGGCGACGTCGAGCACCGCGTCTTTCACCATGTCGAACGTGAGCGTCCCGGCGGGAAATAGCAATCCGAGCTTGCGAATTTCCTGTTGCGCGGCGACCAGATTGCCTTCGACTCGATCGACGAGAAACTGTAACGCATCGCGGTCGGCGCGCTGCTCTTGTTGCGCGAGGCGGCTTTGCAGCCACGTGGGTAATTGGCTGCGCGTGACTTCGTCAGCGCTGACGGTCACGCCGGCATTCTCCAGCGTGGTAAACCACGCGCTCGTCAACGTGGCGCGATCGAGTTTCGGCAGCGTAACCAAGCTCAACACATCGTCGCCAAGCGTAGCGCAATATCGCTCGATAGTTTTCGCGCCCTCGACGCCGGGCTTGCCGGTGGGAATGCGCAGCTCGACAATCTTTCGCTCAGCGAATAACGATTGATTGCGCGACCCGTTCAACAGCGTGGAACTATCGAAGCCGGTTTCCATCGTGTAGGTTTCGCGCTCCGTGTATCCCGCTGCGCGCGCCGTGGTACGAATGAGATCTGCGGCCTCTAACGCGAGCAAAGTTTCCGGGCCATGAATGGTGTAAAGCCGCGC
>JANOLP010000013.1:0-14528 GCA_031419835.1 Pseudomonadota bacterium
GGTGCGCGCGCGCCTTTGCCGCCGGCGCCGTGGCAAAAGCCACCGCACTTTTCGCCAAAACGAGTTTTGCCAAGCTCCATTGTTGGGTCGTCGTCGGCGGCTACTGCCGAGGGCGAAAACAGCGCAAACGCGAATAACAGCGCAACACAAAGCGCGAACAGGGTGATCAATTTGGATTGAGCGTTTAGATACATTGCAAGAACCTTTTGTTATGTGGGTGCGAAGAATCATACGCCTGCGCCACGGCAGACGCGAGGCTAGGTTTGTGCTCAACGTGGTGATCCCACCGGCGTTGACTTTGCTGCGTAGTTCAAAAACATGGATAGGCCTGGGACGCAATGCACGCCACGACCTGTCTTATTACATTTTGAAACACTTTTCGACAACCCTGTTACGTTCGCTATTCAAAGCAAGTCCAAAATAGAACTATCGTTCTTAGGAACACGATGTGAGGTTCGCGATGAAAACTTTTCTGATGATATTGAGTGTGGCGGTGATCGGCCTCAGCGGTTGTGTTCACGAACGCGTGGTTTATCGCGATCGAGTACCGAATCCATCGGATGAAATCGCCACGCAAGAACCACCTGAGGTGATTCAAGAACGAATCGCCGTTGCACCAAGTCCGGTGCATGTTTGGATCGGTGGTCATTGGGGATGGCGACACGGCGCCTACGCGTGGGCCCCCGGCCATTGGGCGGCGCGACCGCATGGGCGCCGGGCGCGTGGTCCCGTCACGGCCACGGTTGGCGCTGGCGCCATGGTCGTTGGCATTGATGCAAGTCGTCGTGAAGAATGATGGGTTGCGCTTATGGTGGCGCGAGGCCAGCCCTGGCAGCACTTGCCGGGTGGTGTAGTGTTTCACAGTTAATGCTACTTTTACTGTCACGATACACAGCTTAACCCTAATGTGTCATCCCCGCGAAGGCGGGGATCCATTTGGCCGCGGCGGTTTCCCGGACAACAACTGATCCAAATTGGTAAGCGCAGGGATTGCGGCACCCTTTATTCGCCTTATGGATTCCCGCCTTCGCGGGAATGACAATCGGCCGTTTGCGCCTCAAGCCATGCAAATTTTGCATCTACATCATTAAGCATAAGTCGCAAACAGAATGCAACACTACACTAGTTAAGAAAGGTGACATTGAATGAACAAATATGTGCAAGTCCAAGATGTGGCAATGGCCTTCGAAACCAAAAAAGGCAGATTCGTCGCCCTAAGCGGCGTCAACTTGAATATCGCGCAAGGCGAGTTCATCGCGCTGATCGGTCATTCCGGTTGCGGTAAATCAACGCTGCTCAATTTGATTGCCGGATTATTGCAGCCGAGTTCCGGTTGGATATTTTGCGCGGGACGAGAAATCGCCGGGCCGGGGCCGGAACGCGCCGTGGTGTTTCAGAACCATTCGTTGCTGCCTTGGCTCACTTGTTTCGGTAACGTTCATCTCGCTGCGGAGCGAGTGTTCAGCGAAACAGAGTCGAAGCAAGCGGTTAACGATCGCACCCATGCCGTGCTGAAACTGGTTGGCTTAACGCATGCGGAAAATAAGCATCCGCATGAAATCTCCGGTGGCATGAAACAACGAGTCGGCATCGCACGCGCACTGGTGATGCAACCACAAGTTCTACTGTTGGATGAGCCCTTCGGCGCGCTGGATGCATTGACGCGAGCGCATTTGCAAGACGAGCTGATGCGCATTGTGCAGGAGGCAAAGAGCACGGTTGTCATGGTGACGCATGACGTTGATGAAGCAGTGCTGTTGGCCGATCGGGTCGTCATGATGACGAACGGCCCGGCAGCGCAGATCGGCGAAATTTTACGCGTCGATCTGCCGCGGCCACGGGAACGATTGGTTCTGGCGCATGATGCAAAATATCATGAGTTGCGCTCAGCGGTGCTGGAGTTTCTTTATCAAAAGCAATCGCGGCCTACCGCTGAAGCGGCTTAGCGCTAACGAGAAAACGAAGAAGACAATGATTACCCGGCGGATGCCAGGCTGCGTGTTGCGGGAAATGTAGCGCGGTCGTCGCTGCCACTGCTCTACAGGTAATTCGGCGCTACGAAATACGACGGCGCATTAAAATGTTGATTTCTAGACTGCCAACGACGTTGCTTGCGGAATGTGCATCATCGACGATTAGCCCGAGCTCAAGCAGCGCTGTCGGGGTACCCGGATTGCCGGTCGGATTGTTGAAGCTACCGCCGCCGCTGTGAAACAACAAACCGGGAATATCAAGTCCCAACTGCGCGGCGGCAGGAACCGCCGTGCTGCTATTTAACGCGTTGTCGTAGGAATCTAAAGGCAACGGCGTCATGCCGGCAATGTTTTCGAAATTCTGCAACGTGGCGCCGGTCGCGAACGTGTTGTAGACGGTGATATCGTTAGTGTTGATCGGAGTCGCCATGCTCGCGCTTGCCAGTGCGAGCGCCGACACGGCTAGTGAAAGTCGTGGAAATTGCGTAAATGATTTCATAGAGCCCTCTTATCTATTCGTTCATATTGCGTTATTGTTGCCCGGTCGCGGGTGCAGCATTTGTTTGGTCAACGGCCACAATACTGCTGCGATTTATCGTTGCCAAGGCAAAACAAGCAAGGCTGGGAGCCGCTCCCATATTGCCTCTTGGAGTGGCATGGCCTGGAAGGCAATATCCATGAGCGTCCTGGCACAGTGTGTTTAGGAACTACTCGTAGCGCAATGCGTCGACCGGTCTGAGCTTCGCGGCGCGGCGCGCCGGGTAGAAACCAAAAAATATTCCGGTCGCGGCGGCAACGCCGAACGCGACGAGCATCGCACGGCCGCTGAGTTCGACTTCCATGCCTAAACCCATCGCAACGCCATAGGCACCCCAAGCGCCGAACGCGACGCCGATCAGCCCGCCGATCACGGAAATCATGACGGCTTCCAACAAAAATTGCAGCAAGATATCCCAGCGGCGCGCGCCGATTGCCATGCGTACGCCGATCTCGCGTGTGCGTTCCGTTACGGAAACCAACATGATGTTCATGATGCCGATGCCGCCGACTAACAGCGAAATGGAGCCAATGGCGCCGAGCATCATCGACATCGCTTGCGCGGCGGCCGCCGCGGTTTGTGCCATAGCGGTTAGATTGCGAATCGAGAAGTCATCTTCGCCACCGGGTTGGATGCGATGGCGCTGGCGCAGTAGCTGCTTCATTTCTTCCTCGGCTTCATCCATGACTTCTGCCGATTTCGCCTGCACACTAATGAGGCGAATCATCCCAGGAAATGGGTTGCCGAATAGTTTTCCTTGCGCCGTGGTAATGGGAACCAGCACCGTGTCATCTTGGTCTCGCCCATCCAGACTCTGTCCTTTGGGTTGCAATGTGCCCGTCACTAGGAAGGGCAGGTTTTTGATGCGGATCGTTTTACCGACAGGGTTTTCGCCGCCGAATATGTTTTTGATAACCGTTTGGCCAAGGATGGCATTGCGCGTCGCATTACGCACATCCGCGTCGGTGAGCATTTCGCCGTCATCCATGGTCCAAGATCGGGCGACCATGAAGTCCGGCGTTACGCCAGTAATTTGAGTGCTCCAATTGTTTGCGCCGAAAATAATCTGCGTATTACCTCGAAAGTCTGGTGCGGACGCGGCGACCGATGGGATTTTCGCGATGGCTTCGGCGTCGTTTAGCGTCAAGGTCGGTGACGATCCCATTCCGGCGCGAACGCCGCCGGCAGAAGTCGAGCCCGACACGACAATAAACAAATTGCTGCCCATGGAGGTGACGGAACGATTCACGCTCTGCTTGGCGCCTTCGCCGACTGCGAGCATTAAAACCACCGCAGATACGCCGATGATCATGCCGAGCATGGTCAGCGCCGTGCGTAGGCGATTTGCGCCCAGCGCACGCCAGGCTTCACCGAGGGTCGCGAATGGATTCATTGGTGCGTTACCGGTCCATCGTGTACCACGACACCGTCCTTAAAGCGTATCAGGCGATGGGCGAAATTAGCGATATCTTGTTCGTGGGTCACGAGAATAATGGTCAATCCTTGCTCGCGATTGAGCTTAGTGAAAACGCCCATGATCTCGTTACTCGTTTCGCTATCAAGATTGCCGGTGGGCTCGTCGGCCAAAATTACTTTGGGCGAATTGGCCAGGGCGCGTGCGATGGCAACGCGCTGCTGTTGCCCGCCGGACATGCGATTCGGTAACGACTGCCCATATTTTCCGAGGCCGATCTGGGTCAGCAATTCTTGCGCGCGCTCGCGGCGCTTGCGCTTGCCTACTCCTGCGTAGAGCAGGGGCAACGCGACGTTGTCGATGGCGGTAACGCGTTTAAGCAAATTAAAGCCTTGAAACACGAAACCAAGTTGGCGATTGCGAACGTCTGCCAAGTCGTTGAGACTTAATTCCGCAACATTACGGCCGTTTAAAAAATAGGCGCCCGACGTCGGTACATCGAGGCAGCCGAGTAAGTTCATGAAAGTGGACTTGCCCGAGCCCGAGGGGCCCATGATGGCAACAAACTCGCCGGCCGAAATGGTTACGCTGACTTTGTTTAGTGCAGGCGGCGTATCCGGTGCGGCCGTCTCGTAGTGCTTGCCGAGGTTTTCGACGCGGATGATCGGCGCGTTAGTCACATCATCCGGAAGCGAAATGGGCTTTGCTCTGCGTGGCCCTTACGCCCGCTCAGTTCGCGGGTGATAACTTCGTCGCCTTCCTTCAAATCGCCGGACACAATCTCGGTGAAAAAATTATCGGCGATGCCCAACTTGACGTTGAACGACGCTGGTTTCCCTTGAATTAATTTATACAGTTTCGGGCTGCCTTCCTTTGCGGCAAGATCGGCGTCGCTGGGCTTGTAACGAAGTGCCGAATTGGCCACGCGCAACACATTTTCCTGGCGCTTCGTGTTTATCTGAACGTGGGCGGTCATGCCCGGGAGTAATGTGCCTTCGCTATTGTCGGCTGCGATGACGACGTTATAGGTGACGACATTTTGCTGAATGGTCGGATTAAGGCGAATTTGTTTAACGGAGCCGGAAAAATTTTTGTCCGGGAACGTGTCGACGGAAAAACTCACAGATTGTTGGAGCTTGATCTTGCCGATGTCCGCTTCGGCAACACTGGTGTCGATTTGCATTACTTTTAAATCTTGTGCGATCTGAAACAACGTCGGTGTTTGAAAGCTCGCAGCGACAGTCTGACCAATGTCAACGGGGCGTGCGATAACGATGCCGGAGATTGGCGATCGAATGGTGCAGTAACGTAGGTTTGCTTCGTCGCGCTCTATTTGCGCCTTCGCCAGTTTGATCTGCGCCTGAGCCGCATCGAGTGCGCCGACGGCCTCATCGAGCTGGGATTGCACCACGAAATCTTGCGCAACCAATTTGCGCGCTCGGGTTTCTTTGGTCTTCGCCAACCGCAAATTTGCTTCGGCGTTGGCAAGATTAGCTTGGCTTTGTTTTAGCGTTGCACCAAGCAGCGAGGGATCGAGTTCGGCAAGGACTTGCCCGGCGGTCACCTGATCGTTGAAATTAACATGCAATTTTTGAATCGTTCCGGAAATCTGCGTGCCGACATTGATAACAACCACCGGATTTAATGTGCCATTGGCGGTGATAGTTTGAATGATATCGCCACGTATAATTTTTTCGGTCTTAAACTTCGGCGCAGTGTCTTCGGTCGGCGTTTTTTTCCAAAGGGCAAAGCCGGCACCGCTTACCGCGAGTAGTGCTACCCAAAACAATATTCGCCACGGAATCACGATGCGTGCCACTAAGCGTCCCATCCGGGGTTGCCGCTTACGCCAACCAGGCGCGGCAAGTTTAGCGCGCTTGCAGAAACGGTACGCTGATCACGTAAGTATTTTGTTACAACGTTCCAAATCGGCGGACCCGACGCATTCTCGTCGAGCGAACCCCAACTTGCAACTTTGTATTTGCGGTTTGCGTCGATATGTTTTCCATTCAATGTCATGTGGCTGATGCGCTGACCCATTGCGGCGGCAGGCGCGAGGGAGTATTGCAATCCGCCGGCACGGGTCATGTCGCCGCCTTGCTGAAGATAGGGGTCCGGATTGAATAAGTTATCCGCCTTATCTTCCAGCAGATTCTTAATTTCCGCGCCACTCATTTCGTTCACTTCGGTATACGGGTAGGTGATGGCAGTTTGCGCCATGAGGTCTTCCCGAGTAATGGGCGATCCCGGTAACAGCGCTGTTCCCCAGCGAAAGCCGGCAGAAAAGGCGATTTCTGCATCCATCACATTGAGCATCGAATTCAAAATTACTTGATCGAAGCTGCCGTTAAAATTCCCGCGCCGATACAGCAATATTTCCGTGGTTGCGAGTTCGCGTTTCAATTCATGCAAGAACGGTTCGCGGTGTCGCTGGATCAGCGCCGCCATTTCGGCATCGGCAGGTATGATATTAGCGAACACGGGCAGCAGGCGATAGCGATAATCCGCGACCCGACCGCCTTTAACATCTAGATCCATCACAGCGAGAAACTTACCATTTGAACCCGCGTTAGTCACTAAGGTCTTGCCCAGCGAATTGGCAATAAGGATGGGTTCCGGCGTGGCATCGTGGGTATGGCCACCGAGAATGACGTCGATCCCCGTCACGCGTGAGGCGAGCTTGAGATCTACATCCATGCCGCTATGCGATAGCAATACCACGACGCCAATGCCCTTGGCGCGCAGATCGTCGACATTTCGCTGTAACGATTCTTCTTGAATGCCGAAGCTCCACTGCGGCACTTTGTATGCGGGATTGGCGATGGGCGTGTATGGAAATGCTTGGCCGATAATTCCGACCCGAACGCCATTGATTTCTCGAATCGTGTGCGGCTTAAATACGGCGTCGCCGAACTCATGAGTGCTGATATTTTGCGCGAGGAATTCGATCTTGCCGCGAAAATCTTTTTCGACAATTTCCATCACGCGATCGGCGCCGAGCGTAAATTCCCAATGGCCGGTCATGATATCGACGCCGAGTAACTTCGACGCTTCGACCATGTCTTGGCCGTTGCTCCATAACGCCGTGGCAGAACCTTGCCAGGAATCACCGCCATCGAGCAATAATGCGCCCGGCCGTTCCGCCCGCAGTCGTTTTACTAGCGTAGCAAGATAGGCGAAGCCACCGACTTTCCCATAGGTGTGCGCGGCATCGACAAAATCTAGATGCGTTAGCGCATATGCTGCACGGGAACCGGGCGTAATGCCGTAGCGCTTGAGCATCGCCTCGCCGACGATATGCGGTGGTCGACCACGATGTGCGCCCAGACCAAGATTGATATTCGGTTCGCGGAAGTATCCCGGCAGCAATTGTGCGTGACAATCCGTTAGATGTAGTAACGACACATTGCCGAATTTCGGTAGGTCGTAGAGATTTTCTTCCGTTCTTGCCACTGCGCGACTATCGATACCAAATCCGGCGGTGCTTGCGGCCGCCAGGGTATGTAAAAACTCGCGTCGCGTCATGCCCATCGCGTGTTACTTCCGATAGACCGATGCTTTGAGCGGCAGGCCGTTGCTTAAATAGGAGTGAAAATATTCCAGATTGTTGAACTCCTCGCCACCCTGCTCCAATGGCTCGGCGCGAATTTGCTCGAGGCAGCGTTTGTAGCGCGCTTGGATCGTATTTAAGTTATCGCCGCCGCGAAACACCGGCCAATGCGTCGCCTGACCAACCGTCGGCGAAAGGATTTCAGTTCGCAAAATGTTGCCCGCGTTTTGCATGTGGCACGACGCGCAAGCGAAATTTAATTGTCCACGGCGCATGAAGAACGCTTTTTTTCCCGCTTCGAATTTTTCCAGCGCGGCGGGGCTATCGACTTTGATGTTCATTTTCATGCCATCGGAAAGCGTGCGTGCGTAGGACATCAATACACCCATCGATTTCATGTCCGAGATTTTTAACGGGGTTTCGTCGTTTGCGACTAAGCATTGGTTGATCGACATTTCGAACGTCACGACTTTGCCGAGTTTTTCATCGTATTGCGGGTAGTTTCCGGCAGTTAACTTTCCGTCGTTGGGGAAGCATTCGGCGAAGCTTTTGCCATTCTTGAAGGGCTTTTCCCATTGCGCTTTTCCTGCTTCAATCGCCGGGCTAAAGGGCGGAAACTCCATAATGCTATCGTATTGCTGTTTGGCATCTTCGCTCAACATCAGCGCACCGAACACGTAGTCGTCAAGTGGTCGATCAGGAAATTTCTTTTGATAAAGTTCGATGAACGATAAACGATCTTGCTCCGGATCAGTCACGGCATTCAATGACATCGATCCAAGCGAAGTGGCCAGTACACAAAGTACGGCGATTACACGCAACGCGAATTTATTCAGCATGCGCCTTAGCCAGGTTTCGCTTCGAGCTTGGTCTTGTCGGTGCGCTGATCGCCTTTATTGTCGACCCAGGTGACGACCAATTCATCACCGACTTTTGCGCCCTTCACTTTGAAGCCAAGGAAGGGATTTTTCGAGATCGATGAACCAAACTGACCATCGACAACGGCCTTGCCGTTCAGCGTGATGGTCACTTGTTGAATGAAGTGGGGTTGCGAAGCGATGACCCATTCGCCGTTGTCGTTCTTCTTGCGCCCGGTCTCCATGGGATGATTCATTAAAATTTTGATGTCCGCCATATCGCCGGAAACCTGCGCACGGATTTTCATCGGATCAGCCATTTTTTTTCTCCAAAAGTTTCGCGCGCATTAGCCGCAGCCCCCGATGGTGACCTTAACTTCCTTAGATGCCATGTAATTTTTGCCGCCGGCTTGCACGACCACGCGAATGTTTCCCGTATCGCCCATTTTTATCCGAGTCGAGATGTAAGGCTCCACGCCTTCGGCTAACGCAAATTGCGCAATCAACGGCTGTGGATTTTTATCGGCAAACAGATAAACTATTTGCGTGCCTGGAATTTTGCAATTCACTTCAACCGGCACCACCGCACTATTTTCGGCGATGTCCGGCGCTTTGATGACGATATCCTTACTGTCGCTCGCGTTTTGCACGCCAGCGCCCTTCATTGCCTCGGGGAGCGTTTTCGCATCGAATGCGATCTTGTTCCATTCCGCCGCTAGCGCCTGCAAAGGCTTAAGAACGCCCGCCACAAGTGCCGTTCCGAGTACAGCGCATCGACTTAAAAACAATCTGCGAAAATTATTCATTGGACTTAGATTTTCCTTATAAATCGACAACGTAATCCACTATTTTATCAAGTTCCTCCTCACTGAGGATTTTGTGCTTACCGAAGGGCGGCATGACGGTATCTTTGTTGAAGGCCGTCGCATCCCAAATTTGAGCGCGCAAGCGTGCGCGATCGGGAAAACGATCCTTCATGCCGATCAAGGGCGGACCGATATTCGCGGAGGTGATGGCCGCCGGATCGCCCGGCATTTGATGGCAAGCGAGGCAATTACCTTTGGCGGTGCTGAAGGCGAGTTCTTGGCCCGTCATGCTTTTTTTTTCTTCGGCGCTAGCGATGTCGAGGGAAAGGAATCCAACCACGATAGCGGCGCCGAAACCGGCCGCAATTAATTTATGTAACATAAAAATCTAATTTGGTTTCTGCTTGATCGATTTTTCGGATGCAAGTTGCGCGCGCAGTTCTTTCAATCGCGCCTCAACACTCGATTGCTGATAATAGTCGCCGTCACCGCTGCGTACCGCAATTTCCATTTGATCGACGGCGGCGGAAATATTGCCAATCCGGACATAAGCTTCGCCGAGCGATTGATGTTGGAGCAATTTTTTTCCTTGCGCGGCATAGGCTTTGCCCTGCAGATCATAGAGGTCCGGATCGCTGCTGGTGAGCAGTAGTCGATCGGCAATAAACGTCAACGCTTGCTTGCTTTCATTCGTTTCGATCAGAGTTTCGGCATAACCGTAACTTAGCGCGCGGCTGTCACCAAAGCGCTTCAGCCCCGTTTGGTAAATCTCGATTGCGGACTTTGGATCTTTTAGATCGCGCTTAATTTTTGCCGCGAGATTTTCGGTCAGTGCATTTGACGTTTTCTTACGCGCGGCTGTCAGTGCTTTTTCGGCACCGGCAAAGTCATTCATACGGCGCAATACGGTTGCTAAGCCATAATTTGCGACTACGCTCGCATCGCTATTGTCGCTCTGTGTTTCTAAACGCAACCCTTCAAAATAGCGCAACGCATCTTTGGTCGGATGGAAGAGGGCGCGAAGCTTGGCGCGGACCAGTTGAAAATCTAAGCTATCCGTTGACTTTTTTGTAGGCAGTTGATCGACGCGATTTTGAATATCGGCGATGCGATCGCTGGTGAGCGGATGGGTCAGCAAATATTGTGGTGCATTGGTTTCATAAATTCGGTTGGCGCGCTGCAGCCGTTCAAAAAACGATACGGCGCCACGCGAATCGAATCCACTTTTGCTTAGCAATTCGACGCCCGTGCGGTCCGCTTCGCGTTCATATTCCCGCGTGTAGTTGAGTTTCGATTGAATCGCTGCCGCCTGCGCGCCCGCGACGGCCGCCTGCGCTGCTTGGGCGTTGGAGCGTGCAACCAAAATGGCCAGCGCCAACGCGGCGAGCGTTGCCCAACCGGAGCGCTCTTGACCGGCGATTTGCCGCGCGATGTGGCGTTGCGTAACGTGACCAATTTCGTGAGCGAGCACTGAGGCGAGTTCTGCTTCACTCTCTGCCGCGAGTATCAATCCGCTATGGACACCGACGAATGCACCGGGCAGGGCGAAAGCGTTCAGTGTGTTGTCGCGCATCAAAAAAAACTCAAACGCACGGCCACGGTCGTTGCTGTTCGCGACTAAGCGGTTGCCGAGGGAATTCAGATAATCGACCACTTCGGGATCGTCGTCGTAATCCTTGTATGCGCGAACCTCAGACATGATGCTATTGCCCAGGGCCTTCTCCTGCTGCGGCGTGAACACGCCTTGTGCGCTGTCGCCAAGGTCTGGCAAGTCGTTCGCAGCCAGCGTCGGTTGCGCAACTAGGCAAAAGGCGGTGAATAAAGCGATGAATTTCATAGTGCTATGATACCGTCTTTACCCTTCAAGTTCCTTAGTTTGCAATGACAAATCCATTAACCCACTTCGATGAACGAGGCCAAGCTCACATGGTTGACGTCGCCGCGAAGCCCGAGACCCATCGAGTGGCCCGTGCAGTCGGCAGCATCTTCATGCAAGCGGCAACCTTTGCGATGGTGAAAGAAGGCACAGCAAAAAAAGGCGATGTGCTCGGGATTGCGCGCATCGCCGCGATTCAAGGCGCGAAACGCACCTGGGAACTTATTCCGTTATGTCATCCTATCCCGCTAACGCGCGTGGCCGTGGAGTTTACGTTGGACGAAAACACCCACGCTGTGCACTGTGAGGCCACCACGGAAACGGTTGGCCGTACGGGTGTCGAGATGGAAGCGCTAACGGCGGTACAAGTCGCGTTGTTGACGATTTATGATATGTGCAAAGCCGTCGATCGTGGCATGCGCATGGAAGGCGTGAAGCTGATAGAAAAGCTTGGCGGTAAATCGGGGCATTGGCAGCGGGAATAACCTCTGCCAGGAGCCGCTGCACCCAGCCGCTGAAATCCGCATTATCGATACTTTTGGGAACGGAATGATAGGAGTGCTTAGAAAACGATGTGCACCCTTCAGCCTTGGAAATACTATATGCCTGGGCGGCAGTGTGGTCAATTTTCTATATTGTGCCAATACAAATTGCACTGATGGGACGTCAAATCAACGCGGAGGATCTGCTTTTACGGCCGCAACAAAGCAGATCCTTCACGGAGTTTACCCTCGAGCGTAGCGAAGGGTTCAGGATGACATGTTAAAGGTGTCGATCTCGTTAGGGTTTGTGGAATGGCGCTAGGGCACGGACGTCAAATCTAACTTGTCGTGCGCTATCAGAAGTCCATAGAAGCAGGATTCATGCGCTTCGTGGCCAATCCGTCGCAGCAGATTTCAACTACAAATAAAATTCCTGCGGATCGATTCCGTAAGCGCCGGTAGGCAAATCTCGCTTAATTTGATAGGGCGTTTTGTCATCGGCCAGTGGATCATTAATCAGATCCAAAGTCGAGGGATAGGGATAAGCTTGCTTGCTGGGATCAAGCAGTAACATCACCTTGGGTTTCAAGCGGCGGATCTTATTTTGCCCGATTACGACTGCGACATCGCCGGTGTTGAGTTCAACCAAACTTCCCACCGGAAAGATGCCAATACATTGAATAAATTGTTCCGTGAGCGCTTCATGGAAAGACGTGCCTTTCCAGCGATTGAGTTGTTGCAGTGCTTGGTGGGTCGAAATCGCCTCAGCATAAGGGCGCTGACTCACCAGGGCTTCAAATGAATCGACGATTCCCGCCATACTGGCAAACGAATAGATTTGATCGCCCTTTAAGTGTCGCGGATAGCCACTACCGTCAAGGCGCTCGTGGTGTTGGGCGACGACCATCAGCACTTCTTTAGGAATGTCGGTTGTTTCACGCAAAATATCGACGCTGTGATTGACGTGAAACTTCACTTCCTCGAATTCGGCGGCGGTAAGCTTGCCTGATTTCCCGAGCAGTTCTTCTTTGATACGAAGTTTACCGATGTCTTGCATGAGCCCACTTACGCCGAGGATACGCAGCTTGTCCTTGGGATATCCAAGATGCCGCCCGAACGCCAGGAGATAAATGGCGACGTCGATACCGTGATCGTACGCATAGGAGTCGCGGCTTTTCAGTTTCGTCAGCCAGAGTAACGCGTCAGGATTATTGCCCACGCTGTCGACCATTGCATCGACGACTTCGTTGACCTTGTCCACATCGATTTTGTGGTCACGCCGCAAATCGTCAACCACACCGCGAATCATGTCGCGGGAGCGATTATGAATTTCCTTCGCTTGTTTTAATTCCGTTTCAAGAACAACTTTGTTTTCTGCAATGCGCAGCAGCGGCTTTATCTCGACGCTGGAAACGCCTGTTGCCGTACTTTCGATTTGCTTGTCGTCGTCCGCTTTAGAGCGCAGCGTCGATAGCAATTGCTTGAATAAGCCTGGACGTTTGGCACCGTCTTTTTCCCGCGTAACCTGCGGTTTGAAATTACTGATTTCGTTCGCCAATTCGGACGAAACATTATCGTCGGCAGCGCTCCGCGAATCAGATTTTTCCCAAATAGCCCGCTTCGGACGGCGTGGCGTATCTTTGAAATAAACCACTGAAGGTTCGTTTATGCGCGTATTTTTTTGTGCGGGGACTTCTCGCGGCATCTCGGTGGTTTTTGTTTTTTCGCCGAGGCCACTGAATAGCGAAGATTTTTTCTTCTCACCCTCATCGCTGGTAATGATCACACTGGGTGCGACGGTTTGTAGCCGTTTTTCGGCTGCGGGCGCTGTGTTTTTGGCTGGCGGTAAAGAAAGCTTTGCGACGGCTTCAGGTGTGGAATTCGCCGGCTCAACGAATACGAACTTACACAAACGCCGAATTTGCGCTAAATCATCTTCGTTATCGAGGATGAATCCTTGCAGCAGGAACGGCGTATCCAGCCATGGCCGATCCAACTCGGCGATGAACATTCCCATTGCCAAGTCCTTCACTTGAACTTTGACGGTCAATTAAAAATCCCTTGAAAAACGAATTTTATCTAGCTTATGTTTGGATTTTATCGAACATTTTCTATGTGGGTACGATTTTCGGTGGTTTCGCTCACGTTTTTGTTGCACGTCCATGGGATTGCGCGTCAACGACCGCCAGCGCGGTCATGTTGACGATGCGCCGCACCGTCGCCGATGGCGTTAAAACATGGGCGGCCCGCGCCGCGCCAAGCAACACCGGTCCAATCGCGATGCCGCCACCCGCCGTAATTTTAAGCAAATTGTAGGCAATGTTCGCCGCGTCCATGTTCGGCATCACCAGCAGATTGGCTTCTCCGGTCAAACGCGAATTGGGGAACAGGGATTTACGCACCGCCGTATCCAGCGCCGAATCGCCGTGCATTTCACCGTCGATTTCCAGATCGGGTGCGCGCGCCTGAATCAAGGCCAAGGCGTCGCGCATCTTGATGGCCGACACACCGTCAGAACTGCCAAAATTGGAGTGGGATAACAAGGCAACTTTTGGCGCGATACCAAAGCGCCGCAACTCGTCGGCCGCCATGATCGTGATTTCCGCAATCTCCTCGGCGTTGGGGTCGAGATTCACATGGGTATCGACGATGAATACCTGGCGATTTTGCAGGATCAGCCCGTTCATTGCCGCGTAGACATTAGCGCCTGCGCGCTTGCCGATAACCTGATCGATGTATTGCAAGTGTTGATCGTTAATTCCAAAGGTGCCGCAGATCATGCCGTCGGCGTCACCCATGTGGATCATCATGGCGCCAATCAGTGTGAAGCGGCGGCGCATTTCGACTTTAGCGAATTGTGGCGTCACGCCTTTGCGCTCCGTGAGCTTGTGATAGGCCATCCAGTAGTCGCGATAACGCTGGTCGCTTTCTGGATTGACCACTTCAAAGTCCGCGCCAGGCTTGAGCCGCAGGCCGAATTGCTCGATGCGCCGCGCCAATACTTGCGGTCGGCCGATGACGATGGGCTTGGC
>JANOLP010000014.1:0-11531 GCA_031419835.1 Pseudomonadota bacterium
ATGATCACGGGCCGCGCTGATGAGTCCCGTCAACGTTTTGAGGAACGTCGATTTACCGGCACCATTCGCACCAATAATCGCAATCAGCTCGCCGGCATCGACTTCAAAATCGATCCCGAACAGCGCTTGAAAATCGCCGTAGTGGGCGGTTAAGTTTTGGGTAGCGAGCAGCACTTCTAAATGCGAAGGATGAAGGCGGAAGGATGAAGGATGAAAGTGCAAGGATGAAGGCGGAAGGATGAGGGATGAAAAGAAAACTCATCGGCCTGCGAGGTGCATCTAGCTTGGCTTTCCGGCAATGCCAAGCCACGAGCCGCACCCATATTGCCGTCCAGCCTATCGCGTATTAGATTGCGCACAAGGTACCTTTGTCCCATTTCATCCTTCATCCTTCCGCCTTCATCCTTATACTTCAATTCCCATATAAACCCGCCGAACCTCGCTGTTCTCCATCACGTCGCGCGGCAATCCTTCGGCCAGCATCGCGCCGAAATTAATCACCAGCAATCGATCGGCGACGGCCAGGAGTGCATGCACGACATGCTCGATCCAAACAATGCTGACACCCGATGCCTTGATCAATTTAATTTCGTCGACCAACTCTTTCGCTTCGTGTTCGGTTAAGCCGCCGGCAATTTCGTCAAGCAGCAATAGTTTCGGACTGGTCGCAAGCGAGCGCGCGAGTTCCAGGCGTTTGCGATCGAGCAAAGTTAGCGATCCGGCGAGCTGATTCGCTTTTTTTGCGAGGCCGGTTTGACGTAGAACCTCGACGCAAATCGAATATGCGTCGAGTTCTTTTTTCTCGCCGCCAAAGGTCGCGGCGACGAGTAAGTTTTCAAACACCGTCATGCCAGAAAACGGATGCGGAATTTGATACGAGCGGCCGATGCCTAGCCGGCAACGCTGATGTGGCGGCAAGGCCGAAATGTCGCGGTCTTGAAATAAAATTTTTCCGGCGTCTGGTTTTACGTCGCCACTAATCAAATTGAATAACGTCGTCTTGCCCGCGCCGTTTGGGCCGAGGATACCAAGCGCTTCGTTCGCTTGCACATGAAACGTGACATCGTCGGTCACTTTTAATGCGCCGTAGCTTTTCGAGGCATGCTCAACGGTGAGGAGCGGGGTCACTTGGAAGATAATTTAGAAAAATGCGTCGTCGGTTTGGCAGCGCCCACCCCTTCCCCATCAAGGGGAAGGCTGGGATGGGGATGGGTTTGCTGCGAACCCCCATCCCCACCCTGCCCTCCCCTTGAAGGGGAGGAACGTTTCGCTAACTATGAAACTGCGCACTAACCGCCAATAGCCTTCAACTTTCCACCGGTTGGAATATTCGGCGCGGTCTTGTTATCGACGATCAATAAATCAAACTTCGATTTGCCCTTGCCTTTCACCCATTGACCGCCAACTAGCGGCGTCTTCGCGACGTTCTTCACCGGGCCTTTACCCCAGGCCACCGGGCCGACCACGGTATTCAAATTGGTCGCGGCAATGGCGTCGCGAATTGTCGCTTTGTCGTCGATGTTTTTGCTGCGCTTTAAAACGTCCGCAGCGACTTCGAACAACGCATGAGCAAAGCCGATCGGCTGTGTCCATTGCTTGCCTGTGGCTTTCTCAAAACTATCGGCCAACTGTTTCGCACTCGCGCCGCTCAACGACGACTTGAACGGATGCGACGGGCTCCACCAAACTTCGGTCGACAATCCATCGGCGCTGTCGCCGATCGCTTCGACGGCTGCGGGGAACAACAGCGCTTTACCGACCGAAGCGATTTTAGGTTTGTAACCCTGTTGCGCAGCTTGGGTCCAGAAGGTTTTGAAATCCGGCGGAATCACTACGCCGGTGACGATTTCCGCATTGGCTTTTTTGAATACCGCAATCTGCGCGCTGAAATCTTGCGTCAGATTTTGATAACGGCCCGGATCGTTGAGCTTATAACCTTGCGCCGCTAATGGTTTTGGCAGGCCGAGATTCGGATCGCCCCACGCGTTGCCGTCACCGTCGTTCGGGAACAATCCGCCGACTTGCTTATTGCTCGGCACTTGGCCCCACATATTGGTAAACACGGCGATGATGTCTTCCAAACCCCAGAAGAAATGGTAAGTCCAGTTAAAACCGAGATCGGGCTTGCCGCCGCGGCCGAAGAACCACGGCTGCCACGGGCAAACGGTCGTGATACATGGCACCTCATTCAACTCCGATTGATCGGCGACAGGGTTGGTGGTCTCCGGCGTTCCGCCCGCGAGCATGATATCGACTTTATCCTTCAAGATTAAATCCGCGGCGACTTCGCCGGCGCGGTTTGGGTTGGATTGGCTATCCTTAACGATGATCTCAACGGGATAATTTTTTCCACCGATGGCAAGCCCACCCTTCATTAAATCGCGAATCGCACCGATGACATATTTGTCGGCCTCGCCGAACGGCGCCAGCGGGCCGGATTCCGGCGATACGTAACCGATTTTGATCTTGCGCCCTGCCTGCGCAAGCGCGGTGTTGACGTAGGGAAAACCCAGCGTTGCCACAGCCGCAGCCCCGACTTGCAACACACGACGGCGCGAGACGTTTAACTCGCGCGCGATCAATTTTTTGTCTTCATTGCTTTCCATAATTTTCTCCTCATTGTTTGATGTCGATGTAAAACAAAAACCAGTTTGCTAACCCGTCGCCTAACTCGGCCGCCGACCAAAAAAAGCGTCATCGAGCAATTTCCGAATGGGGCCTAGCTCGATTGGCCTTGGGTTGTAATAGGGATTCGTCACGGCGATTTCGGCGGCCCGATCCAGATCCGATTCTTGCATGCCAATGTCCTTCAGTGCGAGTGGTGCGTCGGTTGATTTCGCCAATTCGAATAGGCCGCGAGCCGCTTCCAGCTTGGGCCCCAGGCCTAATGCCCTGGAGATGAACGCCATTGCTTGTTCTGCAGCCAGTGCATTGTAAGCTACCGCATGGGGCAAAATAATCGTATGGGTCTCCGCGTGCGGCAAATTAAAGCTGCCGCCCAGGGTATGGCAGAGTTTGTGATGCAGCGCCATGCCGACCGCGCCAAGGCATCCGCCCGCCAGCCAAGCGCCGTATTGCGCGTCGCTACGTGCGCCGAGATCTTGGCTATTGCGCGTGATTTTCGGCAACGCGTCGGCGAGCACGCGAATGCTTTCTTCCGCCATTAGTGAAATGATCGGATTAGCTTCCTTCGCATAGAGCGCTTCGACGCTGTGCGCGATCGCGTTCATGCCGCTCGTTGCCGATAGTTTAGCGGGCAGCGTTAACGTGAGATCAGCGTCGTAAATCACCGTCTTTGGCAACATGCGGCCGTCGCGCACGGTGGTCTTAATGCCGTTCTCGGTGATGCCGAGAATCGGTGTCATTTCCGAACCGGCATAGGTCGTCGGAATCGCCAAAATCGGCAAACTCGATTCCAGCGCAATCGCCTTACCCAGGCCGATGGTCGAGCCACCGCCGATGGCAATCGCGCAATCGGCATTGACGCGCTTCGCCTCCTCACGACCCGCGCGCGCCGATTCGATCGGCGTGTGCATCACCGCTTTATCGTAAACGCCAACGGCACGCGCGCCTAAACGTTTCGCAATATCTTCCGCTTGACCGCGCTGCTCCGGCGTCGACAACACCAACGCGCGCTTAGCGCCGAGCAAGTCAAGTTCGCGCTCCAAGTATTGCAAACTCCCTGCGCCGAATACGACACGCGGAAATTGCGCGCTGAAGAGGAATGGATTCATGCGGCCGCGAGCGTTTGCGCGTGCGCCAACGGGACGCCGGTCAAGCGTTCGAGTTCGGTAAGTGCAAGTCCGTCAATCATTTCAACCACGCGCAAACCAGTTGACGTCACATCAATCACGGCGAGGTCGGTATAGATGCGATTTACGCAGCCGATGCCGGTGCGCGGATAGCTGCAATGCTCGACGATTTTACTTTCGCCGGATTTGGTCTGATGCTCCATCATCACAAAAACTTTTTTTGCGCCGATGGCCAAATCCATCGCGCCACCGACGGCGGGAATCGCATCGGTCGCTCCAGTGTGCCAATTCGCGAGATCGCCACTCGCCGAGACTTGAAACGCACCGAGCACGCAATAATCTAAATGTCCGCCGCGCATCATGCCGAAGGAATCGGCGTGATGAAAATAGGCACCACCGGCCAATATCGTTACCGGCTGCTTTCCGGCGTTGATTAAATCTTCGTCTTCTTCACCCGGCGCCGGTGCAGGCCCCATGCCCAGCAAACCGTTCTCGCTGTGCAGAAAAATGTCGCGGTCTTTTGGCAAATGATTGGCGACTAGCGTCGGCAAGCCGATGCCGAGATTCACGTACGCACCCTCGGGAATATCACGCGCCACGCGCGCCGCAATTTGATCGCGATTTCGTCTATTCATTCCACTTTCCTCGTTGACTGTCATTCCCGCGCAGGCGGGAATCCATTTGGCCTTTGCAATAACGCACGCAGTATGGATTCCCGCCTGCGCGGGAATGACACTTCTGGTTCTTAGCGGATTTCATATCAAATCATCGTCAATGAAAAACTACGCTACCGCTTTCAATTTCGCTGACACCTGAACAACGCGCTTCACAAAAATCCCCGGCGTCACAATCGCCTCGGGATCCAATCCGCCAAGCTCAACAATTTCCGAAACTTGAACCACCGAACACTTCGCTGCGCTCATCATAATCGGCCCGAAATTTCGCGCAGTTTTGCGATAAACAAGATTACCCCAACGATCCGCCTTCAATGCTTTGACCAGCGCGAAATCCGCGTGGATCGGGTATTCCAGCACATAGGGCTTGCCATCGATGATGCGTGTTTCCTTTCCCTTGGCCAGATCGGTACCGTAACCCGTCGGCGTGAAAAACCCGCCGATGCCCGCGCCCGCGGCGCGAATACGCTCGGCGAGGTTTCCCTGCGGCACCAGCTCCAATTCGATTTGGCCGCTGCGATACAACTCGTCGAAAACATACGAATCGGTCTGACGCGGAAAGGAACAAATAATTTTGCGCACGCGTTTTGATTTCAACAATGCCGCGAGACCGATCTCGCCATTGCCCGCGTTGTTGTTGACGATGGTTAAGTCTTTTGCGCCTTGCGCGATTAACGCGTCGATGAGTTCGCGCGGCTGACCCGCGTCGCCAAAACCGCCGATCATCACGGTCGCGCCGTCTTGCACATCGGCTAGCGCTTGTTTGACTGTTTCGACAATCTTACTAATCATATATCTTGTTCATCCGTATGACCGTAGGGTGGATCGAGCGAAGCGGATCCACCATCGCAACATTAAAGGTTCGGTGGATCCGCTGCGCTTGATCCACCCTACATTTCTATCTTGGGTACCAAGGCGGAATGTTCGCGTCGACATTGATCCATACGGACTTCACATCGGTGTACTGCATCATCGCCTCAAAGCCCATCTCTCGGCCGTAACCCGACGCGCCGACGCCGCCAAAGGGCGATGCGGGATTGACGCGTTTATAGCAATTAATCCACACCATGCCGCTGCGTATTCCCGCAGCGAAGCGGTGCGCGCGCGTTAAATCTTTAGTCCACAGGCCGCCACCCAAACCGTACTGCGTGCCGTTGGCGATGGCCATCGCTTCTTCATCGGTCTTGAACGTCGTCACCGTAACGAAGGGTCCGAATACTTCTTCTTGCGACACGCGATCGGTCGATTTCGCGCGCACGATGGTCGGCTCGATATAGCAGCCTTTGCTCAGAGCCGCGTCCGATGGCGCTTTGCCGCCGGTGATGATTTCGCCGCCTTCATCGGACGCGATTTTGCAGTAGGTCAACACGCGATCGCGATGCAGCGCAGAAGTCAGCGGGCCCATTTCCGTTGCGGCGTCGAGCGGGTTGCCGAGCTTGATGGATTTCGCGAGTTTGACGAAACCTTCCATGAATTCCTCGGCGATTTTTTCGTGCAAAATTAGTCGCGATCCCGCGATGCAGGCTTGGCCCTGGTTGTGAAATATCGCAAACGCCGCGCCGTTAATCGCCGCCGGCAAAAACGCGTCTTCGAACACGATGTTCGCACCCTTGCCGCCCAACTCCAATTGCACGCGTTTGAGATTTCCCGACGACGCTTGCACGATCTTGCGGCCCGTCGCGGTCGAGCCAGTGAATGCAATCTTGGCGACATCCGAATGCTCGGCCAAATATTGTCCAGCGATGTGGCCGTAACCGGGAATAATATTCACCACGCCTTCGGGAAATCCCACTTCCACCATCAACTCAGCGATACACAAAGTCGAAAGCGGCGTGATCTCCGAAGGCTTCAGCACGACGGTATTTCCCGCCGCGAGCGCCGGCCCCATTTTCCAACTGGTGAACATCAGCGGGAAATTCCACGGCACGATTTGCCCGACGACGCCGAGCGGCTCGCGCATGCCCAGGTTCAAAAATCCCTGGTCGACCGGAATCACGCTGCCCTCAAGCTTATCCGCCATGCCGCCGAAATAACGAAACGTAATCGCCGTGCGCGGCACGTCCAGGCGCGTGGAATCTTTCAGCGGATGCCCGGTATCGAGGCTTTCCAGCTTCGCAAGCTCCGCGGCTTTTTCTTCGATTTTGTCGGCAAGTTTCAGCAACAAACGGCCGCGATCCATCGCCGCCATCTTGCTCCATTTCGGAAATGCCGCCTTCGCGGCGGCAACCGCGCGATCAACATCTTCCTTGCCCGCCAGCGCGACATCGGCGATCTTGGAATTGTCGTGGGGATTCAAATCTTCGATAGTCGCGCCATCGGCGGCGTTAACGAAATTACCGTTGATGAAGAGTTTGGTTTGGATGGTGAGGTCGGTCATCGGATCGTTTGCACCTACTTTTGGTCTGTCATTGCGAGCGAATGCGAAGCAATCTCGTTGTCAGCGTGAAAAGCGAGATTGCTTCGCGTTCGCCCGCAATGACGGCTAAAAGGAAACCGGATTCACCGGCGACTTACCCGATTCGATGTCATACACCACTTGCGGCGAACCGTTCTCCCACACCAGCAACATCGAGCGCTTCGGCGAAAAACCCTGATGGCGGCAATCGGCCGGCATCGCTGCCATATCGCCCGCCTTCATGATGACGCGGGCGCGCGGCGCGCCGGTATTCTTGTCGCCGCTGTTCCACTGAATTTCGTCGCACATTTGGAAGAACCACTCGATGCGGTCATTGCCATGGATTACCGGCAAAATGTGCTCTTCCGTCGTCGGGCAGCAGAAGCTGAATTTCACCACCGACGTAAACGAGGGATTCCACGTCACATCGGAGCGTGACAAATAGGCGAACAAATTAAACGCGTGCACTTCGTTCTCAAAGCCCGGCTCGGGATGCAATTCCGGTTGATCTTGCGGCACATCGGCAAAGGCGCGATTAACTGTATAACCATTGGCATCGGAACGCATTGCCAGATCGTCTTTCAAGCCGACGCAACGCTTAGCTAATTGGCGCTGGCGGCGCAGCGCATTGAGATTACTGCCGTGTTTTTTTCCGTAGGCCGTGCCCGTCTCTTGCGGCGAAGCGAACGGATCGTAGCCTTCGTTGACCCAATCTTCGAGCATGTCGACGAAGGTGGCGCGAGTTAAATCTGTCGGATGATTTTCAAGCAAATCTACGCCCGCTTTGCGGTATTCGCCGTTGTACGCACCAGCATAAACATCGACCGACGAGTACTTATTGCAGGTACCGAATACATCGTCGAAGTTGACATACCCGTAGAAAAATCCCCACGCGACGTCGCGCATCAACGGCCGCAGAAAATTGCCGATATCGGCGCTATGGCTCATGGACTTGCCATTCTTCCCGGTCCATTTAATGTGCGCAAAATACTCGTCGCGGGAAAATGAAAAACCGCCGAGCTTGAATTCTTTGTAGCCGTGGCTGTTGGTGCCCGTGACGTGGGCTTGGATATTTTCGGTAGGTGCGTTCATGTCTATTCTCCAGTTACGCGGCCTGGCATATTTCAGCCCACTTCTGCACCGACAAATCGCCCAAGGTCGTCTGCAACACAATCACGCCGGGCTTGGCCGAGCGAAACTGATAGGCGCTATTGGCCGGCAACATGCCTTGATGACCGCGCTTTAATTTCATCCAACCCATTTTTTTGCCGGCCGGTTCGCCGTTCAATTTGACCGCACCGTTTTTTTCCGTATCGGTTACGACGGGTTTATCCAACTTCACCAAATGGATTTCCACGTCGCCATCCATGCACAGCGCGAATTCATCGTGCGCCGCGCTATACCAAGGCGAATTGCCCTCGGCGCGAATCGCCTCCAACACATAAATTTGATTGATGCCCATGACCACTTTTTCATAGGGCTTGGATTTACTGCAAATCTCGAAGACATTGGAAAACGCGTAGTTTTTCGCATTGTCGTTGATGACCTCGACGCGTCCCTTCTCATACTTATCGAGAGAGCCGAAGACGGTGGTGTAGCTTGACATGATTTCTCCTCCAACAATTTGTTCGCATAACGAACTGAAGTTCTTAATGGGAACGATACGCCCGCCTCACATTACTGTCAATCGGCGTCGCAACATTTGACCTCTGCGCCAGAAGGCGCGCGGGTCTTGCCGTTCCAGGCACACCACCCGGAACACCGCAGCAGAATTACCGTTTCGGCATGCTATTTTTCCGAAAACCGCGTTGCGGCGCACAGTTCGTTATGCGAACATGTGTTTCCATAGAAAACTAACATCTGATGAAAACCGTCGCCGCGAGCAAAACGGCTAAAATTTCCGTGGCGCCAAAGCAAATCAAAGCACAGGAAATGCCGCCGCCGAACGATCAATTCGTGCAATCGTTCGCGCGCGGCCTATCGGTCATACGCGCCTTCGGCCCCAAAGCCAGCGAAATGACCTTGACCGAAGTCGCCGAGCGAACCGGCCTCACCCGCGCCGGCGCGCGGCGCATTTTGCTAACGCTGCAGTACCTCGGCTACGTCGCCGCCAACGATCGCAAGTTCTATCTTACGCCGCGTATTTTAGATTTAGGCTACTCCTATTTATCGTCGATGAAGCTATGGGATTTCGCCGAACCGGCGATGGAAGAACTAGTCGACAAGGTTCACGAATCCTGTTCCGTATCGGTGCTCGATGGCGCCGAGATCGTCTACATAATGCGTGTGCCGACGCGCAAAATTATGACGATCAATCTCTCGATCGGTAGCCGACTGCCGGCGTTTTGCACATCAATGGGCCGGGTGTTGCTGGGCGATTTGGATGACGAAGCGTTGGATACCGTGCTGAGTCAATCGGAACTCAAAGCCCTCACCAAACGCACCGTCACCCATCCCGCACGCTTGAAAAAAATCATCGCCGACGATCGCAAAAAAGGCTGGTCGCTGGTCGATCAAGAACTGGAAGAAGGGCTGTGCTCAATCGCGGTACCGCTGATCGATTTTAGCGGCCGTACCATTGCCGCGATGAACATCGGCGGCAACGTTACGCGCACATCGAGCGCGGATCTGATCAAGAAAGTTTTGCCGGAATTGCGAGCGGCGGCGAACAAGATTAATACGGCGTTGAGAATGCGGCGGACTTAAGTTAAAAGCCAAAAACGGTTCAATTGTCATTCCCGCGTAGGCGGGAATCTATTTGGCGCATCAATTTGCAACGGTACTATGGATTCCCGCCTACGCGGGAATGACAATTGGAAGGTTTCGCGGATAGGGATGGCGTCGGGTGCTTCGTGTACTGACGTAAGCCAAACCGATTACAATATCGAGCTATGAACATCGCAACATCTGCCTCGACAGCGGCGCCCCACAATTCGTCGCATTCGGCGTTACAACGGCTCGAAGCGATCATCGGGCCATTTGACTGCGCCGCGGTCGCCGTCAGCGGCGGCGTCGACAGCCTTACGTTAGCCCGCGTCGCTCACGACATCCTCCGCAGTAACGTCGCGATGTATCACGCCGTTTCCCCAGCCGTTCCCGCAGAAGCAACGCAACGCGTGCGTAATCTCTCGCAGCAATATGGTTGGCAACTAGAAATCATCAGCGCCGGTGAATTCGATAACGAGGATTACATGCGCAATCCCGTCAATCGCTGCTTCTTCTGCAAAACCAGTTTGTACGATGCGATCAGCGCGATCGCGAAACAAACGAATGCGCAAATTCTTTCCGGCACCAACACCGACGATTTGGGCGAATATCGTCCCGGCCTAGGAGCAGCGAAGCAACACCATGTCCGCCATCCGTTCGTCGAAGCGGGAATCGCGAAAGCGGACGTGCGCGCGCTGGCGCGGCAGTTGGGCATGGGCGACGTTGCAGAACTGCCTGCGGCGCCCTGTCTTTCCAGCCGCGTTGAAACCGGTATCGCGATTGATGCCGAAACGCTGAAGGCGATTCACGCAACAGAGAAAATAGTCGGTGTGGCGCTGCAACCGAAAACGGTACGTTGCCGCGTTCGCGCGAACGGTGTGGTGATTGAGCTTGATGAAGTAACTCTATCGGCGCTCGAACAGAAAACCCGTAGAAAACTCATTTCGGAAATAGAAAATGTTTTCGCGCATGGTGATTCGGTGAAGTCGATTCGCTTTGAGCCTTATCGAACCGGCAGCGCGTTCTTAATCAAAACCGATTCCGTGCAAACAACGAAAACCTAACCTATTGTCATTCCCGCGAAAGCGGGAATCCATGTTGACGTTTGAAGGCCAAATGGATTCCCGCTTTCGCGGGAATGACAGCTAAAACGCGCCGTTGACAACACCTAACCTTTCTAGCGTCAAACGACAAACCAACCCGCACGTTGGCCAACCGCTCGAACGCTTCGAGGACGACTCCCTATTGCGCGGCCGAGGCCAATTCGTCGATGACCTCGGCGTCAAACCCGGCACGCTGTACGCGGCGATTCTGCGATCGCCCCATGCCCACGCGCACCTCATCGCGATTAACAGCGAAAAGGCAAACCAACTCCCCGGCGTTCGCGCAATCTTGACGCGCGACGATATCAAGCAATGGTCCGCGCCCTTCGTCGTCGGTGTGAAATCGCCAATGGAATGTTGGACGCTCGCGATCGACAAGGTGCGCTACGTCGGCGAACCGGTCGCCGTCGTTGTCGCGGAAAATCGATACATCGCCGAAGACGCGCTCGATCTGATTAACGTGACGTATGAAGCGCTGCCTGCCGTTGTCGATATCGTTCGCGCCAGCGAAACAAATACCATCGTGCTGCACGAAGCCGTCGGTAGCAACGTCGTCAGCGATCGCAGCTTTCGTTATGGCGATCCCGAATCGGCATTCGAAAACGCTGCGCATCGAGTTGACATCACCATCGATTACCCCCGCAATTCTTGCACGCCGATCGAATGCTTTGGCTGCGTCACTGAATATTTGGGTGACGATGGTTACGACGTGTTGTCGAATTTCATGGGGCCGTTTTCGCTGCATACGGTGATGGCGCTCGCGCTGAAAGTGCCTGGCACAAAACTCCGCCATCGCACACCGCCCGATTCCGGCGGCAGCTTCGGCGTGAAGCAATCGGGTTCGCCTTACATTGTGTTGATGTGCCTGGCCGCGCGCAAGGCCGGCGCGCCGGTGAAGTGG
>JANOLP010000015.1:0-21183 GCA_031419835.1 Pseudomonadota bacterium
TAACGAACTACTAACGAGCAATCGGTCTACTTTAATTTTGACATCCGCCAAGAGAGGCGATGCAACGCGCGGTATGGCTGATGATGAGATTTTTGAATGAGAAATAGCAACGTCACCGACGCGTAGAATCACGCGCGACTATTTACAGGGCGATCGATGGTGATCACATGACGTTATCCTCAGCTTCTCCTTCTGCGGATTTGAGAAATAAGTGTAGCAGAATGTTGCCGGCGGTGGGCGCTCGATACCGTTGCACATTTTTCGTGCGAATGAGACCATCCTTATTTGAAATCAAACGAAACCAGGACGTATTAAGATGGCAATAAAACAAGGCTGGCAAGGCCGCTTTTTCGAAGACTTTGAAGTGGGCGACATTTATCGCCATCCGCTCGGCCGCACGGTGTTGCCGACCGACAATAGCTGGTTCACGCTGCTGACACAAAACACCGCGCCGATTCATTTCGATGTGCACTACGCGGCGCAGACTGAATTTAAGAAACCGCTGGTCAACTCGACGTTCACGTTGGCGTTGGTGACCGGCCAGAGCGTAACCGATGTATCGCAAAATGTGTTTGCGAATCTCGGTTGGGACGAAGTGCGCTTGCCGCAACCGGTATTCGAGGGCGATACGATTTATTCGCAGTCGGAAGTATTGGATAAGCGTGAATCGAAATCTAGACCCAACGTCGGAATCGTCACGGTGAAAACCGCGGGATTTAATCAGGAGGGCGTGATCGTGATCACCTTCAAGCGTACACTGATGGTTTTTAAGCGTGGGCAAGGGCCGAAGATTGCGGTGCCTCGGGTGGGTTGATTCACAATATTCGCAATAAGTTCCAAAAGTGACCCGCCCTCATCCCCACCCTTCTCCCAGAGGGAGAAGGGATTTTGTCCCCTCTCCCTCTGGGTTGGGGTGAGGGAAGGCGCGTAACCAAGTCACAAGCGTAATTTGCTCGCAGAATTTTATGGACACCCATTCTCTCTCCGAAATAGACCGCCGCGCAGAGCAACTGAAAGACAAGCTCATCGCCTGGCGCCGTGACTTTCATCAACATCCCGAACTATCGAATCGCGAACATCGCACCGGGAAAATCGTCGCCGATCACTTGCGCGCGCTCGGGCTCGAAGTTCAAGCGCCCATAGCGCGTACCGGCGTGGTCGCGCTGCTGCGCGGTGGAAAGCCCGGTCCCGTCGTGGCGCTGCGCGCCGATATGGATGCGCTGCCCGTGGCGGAAGAAGTCGATTTGCCGTTCGCGTCAAAAGCCAAATCCGAATACGAAGGCAACCCAGTCGGCGTGATGCATGCCTGCGGCCACGACGCGCACACGGCGATCTTGATGACCGTCGCGGAAATCCTCGCGGGCATGAAAGCGCAGATTTCCGGCACGATAAAGTTCATATTCCAGCCCGCGGAAGAAGGTCCGCCCGGCGATGAGGAAGGCGGCGCCGAGCTGATGATCAAGGAGGGAGTGCTTGAAAACCCGCGCCCAGCGGCCATCTTCGGCCTGCATGTTATTGCCGGCATGCCGACCGGCAAGATCGGTTATCGCCCCGGCGCGACCATGGCGAGCGGCGACACGATACGCATTAAAGTGCAGGGCCGGCAAACCCACGGCGCGTTCCCGTGGCAGGGCGTCGATCCGGTCGTGCTCGCGTCGCAGATCGTGATCGGTTTGCAAACGATACCGAGCCGCCAAGTCGACGTCACGCTTGAGCCGTGCGTCGTGACGATCAGTTGTATCCACGGCGGCGTGCGGGAAAACATTATTCCGGACCACGTGGAAATGGTCGGCACCATGCGAACGTTCAACGAAGCCATGCGCGAGGATATTCGCAATCGAATTCGTATCACGGCCGAACACATTGCGATGAGTGCGGGTGGCAGCGCCGAAGTGCGCATTGAGCCGGGTTATGACGTGACGATTAACGATCATGGCCTTACCGAGAAAATGGCGCCGACGTTGGCGCGTGTGGCAGGCGAGGGCAATACGTTTATCGCGCCCAAGCTTACCGGCTCGGAAGATTTTTCAAAGTATCAGCAAGTGATTCCCGGTTTGTTTTTCTTTCTCGGCATTACGCCGTCGGATGTGAAGCACGCCGCGCCGAATCATTCGCCGCGATTTTTTGTCGACGAATCGGGATTACCGCTCGGCGTACGCGCGTTGGCGCACCTTGCGATTGATTTTTTATCAAAATCTCCATAATTGAACGGCCGACGTGTTACTGAGCCACGCCCGTCCCTCATGGCCCTAGGCCACCCCGCCCCACCCTTCTCCCAGAGGGAGAAGGGATTAATTCCCCTCTCCCTCTGGGAGAGGGTCTAGGGTGAGGGGTCGTCGTTTAAATTTGCAACCAACAGTAAATATCCCTTGAGGAGCGGCAATGAAAAAAAAGATGTATCTGTTTATTTGGTTGATCGCGTTGCACGGCTACGCGATCAACGCCCATAGTCAGGCGAATGACGTGAAACTCATCACCGAAAGTTACACGGTGCCGGCAAAAGATCCGGGCATCGAGCTTTATGTGCGCAACAAACGGCCTGCCGATATGAAAACGTTTACGCCGGAAAAAGTGTTGTTGTATGTTCATGGCGCCACCTATCCGTCGGAAACTGCGTTTGATTTGGAACTCGGCGGCTTTTCGTGGATGGATTACATCGCGCGGCACGGTTATGACGTTTACCTGCTCGATCTGAGCGGCTATGGCCGTTCCACGCGCCCGCCGGAAATGGATCAACCGGCAAAAGATAACAGCCCGATCGTCAAAACCGAAACAGCGGTTCGCGATATCGAGGCCGTGGCCGAACACATTATGAAGCGCCGTGGTATCGAAAAACTGAATCTGCTCGGCTGGTCGTGGGGCACGACGACGATGGGATCATATGCCGCACAAAATCCGCAACGCGTCAATAAACTCGTGCTATTCGCGCCGGTGTGGTTGCGCAAAGAGCCGCTGAAGTTGCCGCCGGGCCCGCTACCCGCCTATCGTACCGTCACGAAGGAAGCTGCTAAACAACGCTGGCTCAACGGCGTTCCGGCAGAAAAGGTAAAGGGCCTCATTCCCGATGGTTGGTTTGAAGCCTGGGCCGATGCGACGTTCGCGACCGACGAATGGGGTATGAAGCAAAATCCGCCGGTGTTGCGCGCGCCGAACGGTGTCGTCGACGATATTCAGAATTTTTGGGCAGCCGGCAAACCGAAATACGATCCGGCCAAGATCACCGCGCCGACATTGATTATTCATGCGGAGTGGGATCAAGACACGCCGGCGTATATGGCGCAAGCGTTGTTTCCGTTGCTGACCAATGCGGCGAGTAAACGCTATATCGTGATCGGCGAGGGCACGCACACGGTCATCATGGAAAAAAATCGCATGCAATTATTTAAGGAAACTCAACTGTTTTTGGATGAGTGATATGCCAGAAGGCGCTCCCAGCTTGCCTCGTGGCGATGCATGCCCGGGAAGCCGCATGGATGATGCCTCTTGGCGCGGTAGGCAAAAATAACAGCGACTACGTTAGGAGGAAGGTTTTGCCGAAAGTGTGATGGTTCGATTAGCGATATACTCGTTTCGCTAAATAAATTGATACCTTAAGGAGATGCCATGAAACTCAAAATTACGCAATTGGCGCTGGCAATGGCTGCGCTGTCGTTCGCCGGTCAAACCTATGCCGGCGACGTTGAAGTGTTGCATTGGTGGACCGCCGGTGGCGAAGCGAAATCCGTCGCTGAACTGAAAAAAATGGTCGAAGCTAAAGGCGATAAGTGGAAAGACTTTGCCGTCGCCGGCGGTGGCGGCGAGAATGCGATGACAGTGCTGAAATCCCGCGTCGTGTCCGGCAATGCGCCGACCGCCGCGCAGATTAAAGGTCCGAGCATTCAGGAATGGGGCAACGAAGGCGTGCTCGCTAATTTGGGCGATGTTGCGAAGGGCGGCAAGTGGGATAGTTTGTTGCCGGGCGTCGTGGCTGCGGCGATGAAGCACAAAGGTAACTATGTCGCCGTGCCGGTTAACGTGCATCGCGTCAATTGGATGTGGGTGAATCCCGAAGTGTTCAAAAAAGCCGGTGCGACGATTCCAAAAACCTGGGACGAATTTGCGGTCGCTGCAGAAAAAATCCAGAAGGCCGGCATGATTCCCGTCGCCCACGGCGGCCAGCCTTGGCAGGACTTCACCGTATTCGAATCCATCGTGCTAGGTGTGGGGGGCGCAGATTTTTATCAGAAGGCGATGGTCAAGCTCGACCCCGCTGCGCTCTCTAGTCCCACAATGGAGAAATCGTTTGCCATGCTGAAGACCGTGCGCAAATACGTCGACAAAGATTTTTCCGGCCGCGATTGGAATTTGGCGACGGCGATGATCATTCAAGGCAAAGCAGGCATGCAGTTCATGGGCGATTGGGCTAAGGGCGAATTCGCCGTCGCAGGCAAGAAGCCCGGCACCGATTATATTTGCGCAGCCGCACCAGGCACGGATAAAGCCTTCACCTTTAACATCGACAGCTTCGTCATGTTCAGCCAAAAGACCGACGACGCCAAAAAAGGACAACAGAATTTGGCGAATGCGATTATGAGCCCCGAGTTCCAAGAGATTTTCAATCTCAACAAAGGTTCAATTCCCGCGCGCTTGGATGTAAAGATGGATAAGTTCGACGATTGTGCAAAAAAATCTAACAGCGATTTTGTCGGCACATCGAAGAGCGGCGGCTTGGTCGCGAGTATCGCCCATGGCATGGCGGTTTCCGCCGCGACGGCCGGCGCGATGCAAGACGTCGTTACGCAGTTCTTCAATTCCGACATGGCGCCGAAGGCGGGCATGGAGAAATTGGCTGCGGCGGCGAAAACGAAGTAAAAAACTTTCTCCTCCCCCTTCATGGGGGAGGTTGGGTGGGGGATGGGTGTTGCGCACCAAACCACTTGACCCATCCCCACCCCAACCCTCCCCTTGAAGGGGAGGGAGCCTACATTTAACTCGTTCGGCGGCAAAAGCAAATGAGTCTCCTGCAACGCTTAGAACCCCAGCTACCGAAAATCGTCGTCGCGCCGACGTTCCTATGCGCGTTGCTGTTCATCTACGGCTTCATTTTGTGGAATGCTTATCTTTCTTTCACGCCATCGCGCATGCTGCCGAATTACGAATTCGTTGGGCTGATTCAATATCAAACCCTATTCGAAAACGAGCGCTGGTGGACTGCGCTTAAAAATCTCGGCGTGTTCAGTTTTTTATTTGTCGGCATTGCATTGATCATCGGATTGCTTCTCGCCATCTTGCTCGATCAAAAAATTCGCGGCGAGGGTTGGATACGTTCCATTTATCTTTACCCAATGGCGTTGTCTTTCATCGTCACCGGCACAGCGTGGAAATGGATGTTGAATCCAGGATTGGGCTTAGAGAAAATGGTGAGGGAATGGGGCTTCGCGGATTTTACTTTTGATTGGCTGGTGAATCCGGAGAAATCGATTTACACCGTCGTCATCGCCGCGGTATGGCAGTCGTCGGGATTTGTGATGGCGTTATTCCTCGCGGGGCTGCGCAGCATCGACGATTCCATCATTAAGGCAGCACAAATCGATGGCGCGAGCATGCCGCGCATCTACGCGCGGATCGTGATTCCAAGCCTCGTGCCCGTATTCATTTCGGTGATCATGATCTTGACGCATATTGCGGTGAAAAGCTTCGACCTAGTGATGGCATTAACCGGCGGCGGCCCAGGCTTCTCCAGCGACTTACCGGCGACCTTCATGTATTCGTTTTCATTCACCCGTAACCAAATCGGTGTGGGTGCCGCGAGTGCAATGATGATGTTGATGATGATGGCCGCTGTAATCGTGCCGCTGATGTATTCCGATTTGCGGCGCACGAAGGGGACATAAGCGATGTCCGCGACGACCGCGCCCGGAACGAATCGAGTTGCGAGATGGTTTGTGTACGCCGTGCTGTTGCTCGCTTGTCTATATTATTTGCTGCCACTGTTTGTGATGTTAAGCACATCGCTAAAAAGTTTGGATGAAATTCGCGCGGGCAATTTACTTTCGCTGCCAAAATCCTTGAACTTCGATGCCTGGGCGAAAGCCTGGGGCACGGCCTGTACCGGCGTGCAATGCGAAGGTTTAAAGGGCTATCTGTGGAACTCCATACGCTTCACGATTCCAGCGATTTTCATCTCGACATTGATGGGCGCGATCACCGGGTACGTGCTGGCGTGGTGGCGCTTCAAAGGCAGTAACGTGCTGTTCGGCTTGCTACTGCTGGGATGTTTCATCCCGTTTCAGGTTGTGCTGTTGCCAATGGCGCGCACCTTGGGTTGGCTCGGCATGGCGAACACCACCGCAGGCCTAGTGTTGGTGCATGTTGTGTACGGCTTGGCATTCACCACGCTGTTCTTCCGGAATTTTTATGTCACCGTTCCCGCGGAATTGGTGAAGGCGGCAAAGATCGACGGCGCGAGTTTTTTCCAAATCTTCGGGCGCATTATTTTGCCGATTTCGATTCCGACCATTACGGTCACCATCATTTGGCAGTTCACACAGATTTGGAATGATTATCTTTTCGGCGTCGTTTTTTCGTCTGGTGAGCAGCAGCCGATCACGGCCGGCTTGAATAACTTGGTCAACACATCGACCGGCGTGAAGGAATATAACGTCGATATGGCCGCGGCGGTGATCGCGGCGTTGCCGACGCTGTTGGTTTATATCGTTGCCGGAAAATATTTCATTCGTGGCATGACGGCCGGTGCTGTAAAGGGGTAGGGACTTGGGCGCGCTTTCAATTCGTGATGTCAGAAAATCCTTTGGAACAACCGACATCCTCAAAGGCATCAATATCGACATCGAGGCCGGCGAGTTTCTGATTTTGGTCGGTCCGTCCGGTTGCGGAAAATCGACCCTGCTAAGTCTTATTGCGGGACTTGAAAGCATTACGTCGGGAGAAATTCATATCGGCGGAAAGCTCGTGAACAATTTATCGCCTAAAGATCGCGATATCGCCATGGTGTTCCAGTCCTACGCGCTTTACCCGACCATGAGCGTGCGGCAAAACATCGCGTTCGGATTGGAAATGCGCAAAGTGCCAAAAGCCGAGCGCGACGCGACGGTTGCACGCGTTGCGCAAATTTTGCAGATCGAGCCCTTGCTCGATCGCAAACCGGCGCAATTGTCCGGTGGCCAACGCCAACGCGTCGCGATGGGGCGAGCGATCGCGCGCAATCCGACGTTGTTTTTATTCGATGAGCCACTCTCGAATCTCGATGCGAAGTTGCGCGTAGAAATGCGCACCGAGATTAAGCTCTTGCATCAACGCCTCGGCACCACGATCGTGTATGTGACCCATGATCAAATCGAAGCGATGACGCTCGGGGATAAAATCGCCGTGATGAAAGCCGGCGAGTTGATGCAGTTCGGCACGCCGCAGGAAATTTACGATCAACCGGTAAATATGTTTGTCGCTGGCTTCATGGGTTCGCCGCCGATGAATTTTATCCCGTGCACAGTGCAGCAACAGAGTAACGACTATGGCGTCGAATTAGAAACCCACGGTCAGCGTTATTTCCTTACCTTGATCGGCGGCGAGAAATTAAAGTCATCGCTAGGCCGCGATGTGATTCTCGGGCTACGCCCCGAAAAAATCAGTCATCCCGGTGAGGCCCACCAAGCAAGCCATATAGCCACACGGCTTCGGACCAAGGTCGAGATTTTAGAACCAACCGGCGCGGATACATTGGTGGTCGTAATCGTCAACGGCAAAAAAATTGTATGCCGAGTCCATCCAAAGTTTGCCAAGGCGCCCGGCGAATCGATCGAGCTCGGAATTGATTCGAGTAATTCCGTGGTGTTCGATCCGAGCAGCGAGGCGAGAATTGTTTAGCACGCGAAAATCGTAAGCCCTACGTGGTTGGGAAAGTCAGGAACACTTTCCCGGTCCGGTATTCTGGGCCGATACTTCGGGCGAATACTTGCCATGTTGCAATGGAAGAATTAGTACTGGCTCACGACGGAGTTGCAGGTTGAAAGAGTATAAATTGGGCTCACATTAGATGTATGAAAATTCCGCGTTCGTCTATGCACTTCGACATATTGACAAACGGGAGTTTAAACAAGATAGTTCGGGATAACTACGCGGGAGGGACTTTCAGTTGCGGCGATGGCCGCGCGATCGCACGGGTTTCTGGATTGAGGGACTTGGCGGATTTTCGCACTGACGCAGGAGGAAAAGGGCATCGTGGAAGACGTCGAACTAACGAGTACCGAACTAAGGGAATTGCGCGGTTTGGTCGAGCGCATCAAGCGGGGCGATTGCGTTCTAGTACTCGGACCGCACGTTGCCACGAGAGCCCAGGATTCGGAACGACGGCCGCTCGATGAACAGCTTGCAAGCGAGCTTCTGAATAGCATTGGTGCCGTGGGGCTCGAATCTTCGAGTTCAGCAATCTCATTGCGCCGGGCCGCCGATCTATATTATCGGGAGCGCCGCGATCGCGATGAGCTTGAGCTTACAGTGCAAGAGTTCTATGCGCGCGAGTCCGAAGAGACGACCGAATTCCATGGCGATCTTGCCCAACTCCCTTTCCGGCTCTGTATCAGCGCATCGCCAGACAGTCTAATGCTCTCGGCCTTTAAACGAGCGAGTAAGTCACCGCAAATGGGGCACTACAACTTCAAGAAGGGCGTAAACGCGCGGCTTGCCCTCCCCACGGCCGAGACACCGCTCGTCTACTACCTATTTGGACATCACGATGACGCTGGTTCGCTCGTTTTGACTGAGGGCGATCTCATCGACTTCTTGGTCGCGATTGTTCGTGGCAATCCTGCGGTCCCCGACCAGGTTCGCAGCATACTGGCCGAGCCCGCGGCTTCCTTCTTGTTTCTCGGGTTTGGCTTTCACAACTGGTATCTGCGTGTGCTCCTGCAGGTCATGAATGTCTATGGCCACCGCAGCAAGGCAATCGCTTTTGAGGACAAGCATTTCTTCGAGCATCCCGACCGCGAGCAGGTGGCGGGATTTTTTTCCGGTGACCGACTGGTAGATTTTCGGCCGCTGCGCTGGGAAGCGTTCGCGCGGCGGATTCGTCAAGACTACGAGGCTAGCGCGATTCCAAAGGCGCCCCAACTCGGTGGCACTATCGGGCCTCAGACCGCTAGTGCTCCGAAAGCTTTTGTTAGCTACGCGAGCGAAGATCGTCTTGTCGTGGAAACGCTGGTGGGAGAGCTCGAAGGGCGAGGCATCAGGATTTGGCAAGATAAACAGGACTTGCGCGCTGGGGACGATTGGAATCGGGTGCTACTCGACGTGATTGCCAAGCGCGTCGACTATGTGATCGTCATTCAAACAGCCGCGATGGCTGCACGCATTGAAGGCGTCTTTCATCGGGAGATCGCGGCGGCGTTGAAGCGGCAAGAAATCATGGGGGAATTCGACGGCCACCCGTTTCGCTTCTTAATCGCGGTGCGGATCGGCTCGTGTGAACTGTTGTCTTCTTTAGCTTCCTCCCATGTAATCGACGTACACGAAGCACCCGGCATAGAGGCGCTGGCCAACTCCATTCTCGAAGATTGGGGTAGACGAGCGCTCAAGGCAGCGCCTGCGGGAGCGGTCACGTGAAGCAAGCGGCGGCCGCCAAACTGGACGAAAACGCGTTTCGCAGCCGCTATCCCGGCACGCAGCCCTTCAGCGATTCCGCCGATGACCGCGCACGATTTTTTGGCCGCTCCGCCGAGGGCGATGAACTCTACCTCCGGGTGCTAAGCGTGGACTTGCTGATTCAGTTCGGCAAGTCGGGGCTTGGCAAGACTTCTCTGCTACAAGCCTGGCTGTTTCCCCGTCTGCGGGAGAAAGCCTTTTTGCCGGTCATGATCCGCTTGAATCAAGCAGGCGAAAGCCTGGCCAGCACCGTTGAACGCGCTATCGAGCAGGCCTGCCAAACGGAAGGTTTGCAATTCACGCCGAATACGCCGGCAGGTGTGTGGGAATTGCTCTCGACCATCACCGTGTGGCGAGATGATCTGCTGCTCACCCCGGTCCTTGTGTTCGACCAGTTCGAGGAGGTCTTTACCTTACGCGATGCGCAGTTTCGGGACGATCTCACCGCGGAGCTCGGCGCGCTGACTTCTGGTGTTCCTCCTCAACGCTTGCGCGCCGATCGATCTGGCGCGCCCAGTCAGTCCCGACCTAAAGTCAAGATCGTCATCAGTCTGCGCGAAGACTATCTGGGGGCACTGCAGGAATTCAGCGCCGCCATTCCTACTTTGTTCAACGAACGGTTGCGCTTGGAGCCACTCGCCGAGGCGGCGGCGCGCGAGGCGATTACCGGACCTGCGCGGCTCATCGCCGGCAGCGACGAAGTGCCTTACTGGGCACCCCCTTTCGAGTTTGAAGTGCCGGCCCTTGAAGGCATGCTCACCTATCTGCGGGGGAAGTTCGCGGTCATCGAGCCGTTTCAACTTCAACTCCTCTGCCGTCACGCCGAAAAAATCGCCTACGCCAAGCGCGGCCAGCGCAACGATACCGTCACGCTCACGAGCGCCGACTTCGCCGGCAGCCAGGGCTACGATTCGGTACTTAAGAATTTTTACCACGACACGCTACAGAAACTACCCGCACCCCAACGCAAGAAAGCGCGCGAATTGTGTGAGGAAGCGCTGCTGAACAGTGCCGGTCACCGAATGATGCTGGAGGAAGGACAAATTCAAAGCGAGTTCGGTGTCAACGCCGCTTCGCTGTCCACCTTGTCCCAAGAGCGATTGGTGCGCCGCGAGCGCCGCATGGAAAGCGTGTTCTATGAGATCAGTCATGATCGCCTGGCCGAATCAATACTGAAATCCAAGCCGTTCAGGTTGCCGAAGAGATGGCGGCGTAGGTTTTGGACCGCAGCGGTGTTGGCGCCAGTGGTTGTTGTCGGTCTCGGTGTTTGGGTTTCTCAGATCAGATCGGAACGGCAAAAAGCTGAGGTGGAACAGAAGAAGGCCGAGGCACTGGCGTCGCGAATCAGTGCGGAACAGCAAAAGACCGAGGGACTAGTCAGTTTTCTGCTTGGCGAAAAATTTCTCGGAGAAGTCCGGGATACCGGACGCAGCGAGATGCTTGAACAAGTCCGCTACCATTTGGGCTCAAGCAAACCGCAAGCAGAGCTTAATCGAGGGCTCGCCCTTCGCAATGATGGCGATGTGAAAAGAGCGCACGGCGAACTCAAGCAGGCTATAGAAAAATATGAACAGGCCCTAGAGGCTGTTGCCGACAACCGGCGCGAGGCAGCGCGAACGCACGAGCGATTGGGCGAAGCGTTGACCGATCAAGGTCAAGTGACGAGCGGACTAAGCCAACACAAAGCCGCAGTGGTGTCATGGCGCGAGGTTGTCGCGGGCGCATCTCCGGTCGCAACCGAGGACTGTATGGGCCTGGCAGACAGCCTGGTGACGGCGGGGGGGCTGAACAGTCGTATGGGCGAGGCTAGACTTGCCCTCGAAAACCTGGACGAAGCGGTGCGTATCGTATTGGATGTGTTGTTCGGTCGCGCAAACTCGAATGCTGGGTGCGGCGCCGCGGCTAGCAACGTTGAGCAGCCTTATCCGGACGGTAAAGTCATGGAGGTTTTTAGTCGAGCTGCGCTGTTACGAGCGCAGATCCTGAATTTCGAGAATGACTACGAAGGGGCTGCGGCTTTGGCCAGACAAGCCAAATGGTTAAGGGCCTCTTCGATTTCTGCGCGGAAGAATGCGATTATCACCCTCGCCTGGCGTGGTAATGGCCGACGGGATGCAACCCCGGAACGGGGATTGGAGGACTATCGGAAAGCTCTGGCTGATATTGAAGAATTGCGGCGCTGGGATCCAAGCAATCGTTTGTGGCAACGCGAACGGGCGGCAAGCCAATTGCTGGTGAGCGGGGGAATAGTGGCCTGTCGGGCGAGCAGGGCCAAAACCTGCAAACCCTTGCCTGCGCTGGAAGAATCCGAAGCCATCGTCCTGGATGCGATAGCGGCGTTACGCGAGTTGGCTGGGATTGACGGAACAAATGTTTCATTGCAGCGCGATCTCGGCTGGGCATTGCGAGAACATGCAAAGGTGCTGGACGCGCAAGGCCGCCATAGGGAGCGGCTTGCAACACTCAACGATTCAGAGCGTGCCTACGTCGCGTCCCAGACTGACAAAGCTGACGCAGAATATACCGCTGCGCATGCGGACGTATTGCTGGACCGGGCGGAAGCCTTGGCTCAGCTTGGTGAACGAGCCGAAGCGAAAGCAACGTTGCAAGAAGCGATTGGCTTGCATAGGGAATTAGTCCAAGCCCATCCGGACAATGCAAACCACATGGCCCAGCTTAGCGAGGCTTACCGGCGCGGAGCTGCAATCTTGCGAAAGGCTCGCGATAGCATCGGTGCCGATGCCTCTGCGCGCGAGAGAAAGCTGTTGGAAGAGAAATCTTCCACCCTTACTGAAAACAGATCCAAGAAGTTGCAGGAACTTAAAGAGCAGAATGTTGTTCGTGTCAACGCAGGCGCCAAACTCTTCAACGATGGCAAATACGATAAAGCGCTAGACGAGTTTCGCGCCTCGGAATCAACAGTGCGCGAGTATGTGGGCCTTGAGCCCACCGTAGTCGACGGATTTGACGAGTTGCGTAACGTCTATGACTGGATTCGAACGACGCAAGAAAAACTACCCAATGCCAAGGTCGAGGAAAGACTTGTTGCACTGAGCGCATGGATGAACGCTGCCCAAATTGCAGCCTGGCTAGTGCCCGAGGACAAGCAGAATAATGGACTACTATCGGCCCGACAGGCATTCGGCATCTCCTTGCATGACAAGGAACATTATGAAAAGGCGCTGGCCATGGTTCAGGAGGAAATTGTGGTCGCGGAGTATTTGGTGCAAGGGGACCCGCGCAATTCCAGTTACCTAAGGAGCTTAGGTAACGCCAAATGTGGCCTCGGCATGGTCCGAAGAGATCTCAAGAAAGCGGGTTGGGAAGAAGCTATCCGCAGTGGACTCATCCACATTGAAAAAGCCGCTGACATCGACAAGAAGAACGTCAACCATCGCAAAGAGCTAGGAGATTGGCGAAAATACCTAGGTTCCGAGCTTGAGGCGGATGGCCACAAGGACAAGGCCGTGCAAGAATTTCAGCTCGCGCTAAAAGCCTATAATTTGGCCCTGCGGTTAGCCCCCGAGGACGCCACCGTGAAGGCTGCGATCCAAGAACTTCGCGCACGAGGAACGCAGTGAGCAACAACGTCTACATCGAATTGCACCAAATGGGACACTGCAAAAGCGACTAGGCCAAAGCGATCAATCGCGTAACAACGCCCGTGCCGCGCCGGTCAGTGCCGGATAGTCAGCCAAAACAACTTTTGTTGGAATTGTTTTTAAGTAATTGCTGAAACGGCCTTTGGTTTCGAAGCGCTCACGAAACGGCGAGCGATCGAAAAATTCTCCGAGGCGCGGCACGATTCCACCGCCAATATAAACGCCGCCGCGAGCGCCGAGCGTCACGGCGAGATTCCCTGCCGCCGTGCCGAGCATGCTGCAGAAAGTATTCATCACATCGCAACATAGCGAATCATTGCCGCGAAGTGCGCGCTCGGTAATCATTGCCGGTGTCGGCGCCGGGCCAGTTTTGCCTTCGAGTTCGGCGATGGCGCGATAGAGCGGATCCAAGCCGATACCTGAGATCAATCGCTCGGCCGATACGTGTGGGAATTCGCGCCAGACGATGCGCAGAATTTCCGTTTCGCGCGGGTTCGCGGGGCTAAAGCTAACGTGGCCGCCTTCGCCTTCGATGGGCACGTAGCCATCTTTCGTCGGTAACAGGCCCGACACGCCTAGGCCGGTGCCTGCGCCGATCAACGCGATGGCCGCTTTGCTCACCGCTTGCCCGCCGCCGACCTGTCGCTGCTGTGCTGCTGTCAAATGCGGTAGCGATAAAGCGAGTGCTGTGAAATCATTCAGCAGCAGCAGGCGATCGACCCGGAGCGCTTGGCGCGTTTCCTCGACGGAAAAATCCCAATGGCTATTGGTAAGTTTAATGCGATCGCCTGTGACCGGGGTCGCAACGGCCATCGCGATCTCGTGAGGGCGCTGCGCGTTGGTCTCTCTGAGATACGCTTCGATTGCTTCGACCGGTCCGGCATATCGATCACAGCTCATGGAGCGTTCGTTCGATAATGTGCCGACGTTATCGAAGAACATCGCGAAGCGCGCGTTGGTGCCGCCGATGTCGGCGACTAGGCGGGGGAGATTGCGTTGGTCGTTAGGCAAAATATGCGGTGCTATTTTTCAATTGTCTTGCTGTCGCATGTCAGGCCTGTCATTGCGAGGAGTGCAACGACGAAGCAATCTCGCTTTGGTATTGCCGCAAAATGCGAGATTGCTTCGTCGCTTTGCTCCTTTCCATGAACCCTACCGGGATTGTCACCTTTAACATGTCATCCTGAGCAACGCGAAGGATCTGCTTTTTAACGGCCGTAAAAGCAGATCCTTCGCGTTGCTCAGGATGACATAGGGATGTGGCAACAAGAGGGCCGGCGGTTCATGGTCCGTGGGCGGTATCGGCGCTGCCGATACAGGCAGCTCGCAATGACCTATGTTGCCAGGAATAAATTGCTTAAACATTGTGCTTAACGATACTGCCGGAAAAACGCGCGCACATCTTCGGCCAATAATTGCGGTTGCTCAAGCGCCGCGAAATGGCCTCCTTTGGGCATCTCGGTCCAGCGTTGAATATTGTAGAAACGTTCAGCGATGGAGCGTGGCGGGCGTAGGATTTCCGTCGGGAATGCAGCATAAGCGGTTGGCACGTCGACGCGATTGCCGTGTGGGATCGGCCATGGGCCATGGGCGCGGGCGTAGTAGGGCCAGCTAGCGGAGTTGATCGCGCCGGTGGCCCAGTAGAGCGTGATGTTGGTGAGCATTTCGTCACGCGTGATGGCGTTTTCAATCGTGCCGTTGCAATCGCTCCAACTACGAAATTTTTCTACGATCCACGCTGCGAGCCCTACCGGCGAATCGGTCAATGCGAACGCCAACGTTTGCGGCTTGGTGCCCATGATGGCTTGATAGCCGGTTTCTTCCTTCATGAAATGTTGCAGGTCTTTGATGAATTGTTTTTCTTCATCGGTGCCGGTGTCGGCCAAGGTTAAATCGCGACGCACGCCGAGTAAATTTAAATGGATGCCATGCAATTGTTCCGGGTGATCGTAGGCTAAACGCGACGTGACAAACGCGCCCCAGTCGCCGCCCTGTGCCGCGTACTTTTCGTATCCCAATACTTCTTTCATCAACGTCGCGAACGCCGCGGCCATTTCGATCGCGCCGAAGCGCGGCTGATTCGGCTTGAACGAAAGTGTGTAACCCGGCAGCGATGGCGCGATGACGGTAAACGCGTCATTTGGATCGCCGCCATAGGCCGCAGGATTGGTCAGCATCGGAATGATTTTGTGGAATTCCAAAATCGAGCCAGGCCAGCCGTGCGACAACAATAACGGCATTGGCTTCGGACCGACACCTTGCTCGTGAATGAAATGCAAATCGATGCCGGCGACCGGTACGCGAAAATGCTTGAAGCGATTGAGCTTAGCTTCTTGCGCACGCCAATCGAATTCGTTTCGCCAATAATTCGTAAGATCTTTTAAATAGGCGAGGCTGGTGCCGTATTGCCATTCTTCGCCGGGCGCTTGATCGGGCCAGCGCGTTTGCGCGAGGCGATTTTTCAGATCGCTAAAAATAGCATCGGGGAAATTGATTTGAAACGGGGTCGGTTGCATGGGTGAAATTGACGAAAGGTGAAAAGTGCCTTTATTTTACACCTGTACGTCGATACCCGTTGTTGCGTCATCCTGAAAGAACTCAAGCATTTATTTTTTAGTGCGAGGCGCCAGGAGGCGCATCAATGGTGCCTCGCAGGCCATGCATTGCCACGAGGCAGTCGGAATGCGCGTGCTGGCCAAGTGCCAACGTTAGACCGCTTCATACCGCACTTCTAGAATCTGCATTTCGCGCCGCCCGCCCGGTGTTGCCAACGTTACCGTATCTCCTTCGCGGGCCTTCATTAGTGCTCGTGCCATCGGCGATATCCACGAGATGTGATTTCTGCGGAGGTCGGCTTCGTCGATGCCGACGATCGTAAACGTCGATTCTTCGTTTTGATTGTCGACCACCATCACCGTCGCGCCGAAAAAAACTTGGTCGGTATTTTCACGTATCGCAGGATCGACCACCTCGGCATTCTCGAGTCGCTTGCTCAAGTAACGCAGACGGCGATCGATTTCGCGTAGCCGACGCTTGCCGTAAATGTAATCGCCGTTTTCCGAACGGTCGCCGTTGGAGGCGGCCCAATGGATGGTTTCGACTAATTTAGGACGCTCGATTTTCCATAGCTGCTCGAATTCTTCGCGCATGCGGATGTGGCCGGCGGGCGTCATGTAATTTTTGCTGCCCATGGGTAAGGGCGTGACGACTTCCTCGTCCTCGTCATCGGGTGCATTGTCGTTTTCTTTGGTAAAGGCTTTACTCATTGCGGTTTGCTAGTGCCTGTTCGGTGATCAATGCAGCTAAAATAGAACCTTGTCACGAAGTTTACCGCGCTTGGATACACTAGCGGAGCAATCGATTGTCTTTTTCAACAAGAAAACTAGCATCAAGTCATGATTAAGGTTTTGTTTGTGTGTATGGGAAATATCTGCCGCTCGCCGACCGCGGAGGGCGTGTTTCGCCATGTGGTCGACGAGGCTGGATTATCGATGCAGATCGCGGCAGATTCGGCGGGTACCAGCGATTTTCAAAAAGGCGATCCGCCGGATAAGCGCGCGCAACAAGCGGCTACGCGGCGCGGCTATAATCTTTCGCGACTCAAGGCGCGGCAAGTGCGGCCGCAGGATTTTCATGAGTTCGATCACATTTTGGCGATGGATCAAAAAAACCTGCGAGATTTAAACGCAATTTTTCCGAATGGCGCAAGCGCACGGGTTTCGCTATTTTTAGACTACGCTGAGAAATCAAAACTCAAGGAAGTGCCCGATCCCTATTTCGGCGGGCCTCAAGGTTTTGAACTGGTACTTGATTTAGTGGAGGACGCGGCACAAGGCTTTTTGCAACATTTGATCAAACAGAATCGAAAGTCGGCGGAGAGTCGATAAAAATTCCTCCGGGTGTTTTGACAACTGTCGGGTCGCGAATACGTTAAGAGATACAATACCCATCAATAATTTGAGGAGTAACAAAGTGCAAAAATTGATTTCCGCGCTGATTATTTGCGGCGCATCAGTATTTGGCGTGAGTGCGAATGCCCAAGAACTTTCCAAGCCCAAGAAATTCGATCACACGACTTATCTTACCGGTGGCGTCTCAGATGAGGATGCGGCGGCGATCAAGAAGCGCGGCCCCGACTTTGGCATGCAATTGTTTTTATCCGCAGACCATAAACCGGTTGCGCCCGGAGAAGTCAAAGTCAAAATCTTAAATCTAAGCGGCGATACGGTGGTTGATTCAGTCGCTGACGGCCCGCTATTTTTCATTAAAGTCGACGGTGGCCGCTACACGATTATTCTCGATCGTGGTGGCGAGATAAAGGAAAAAACCTTCGATTTGATTGGCCGCCGCTTTGGCCAATTCAGTTTTGATTGGAGTAAACCAGCTAACTAAGATGTGCGCGCAGTTCCTTAGCGCAATCGGCGACGGCATCATTGGCCACGCGCAATACGCCGGACATCGTGATGAAACCGTGAATCATCCCGTCGTAACAGTGATAGCGAACTTTGCTGCCGGCGGCAGCGAGTTTGTCAGCGAATTCCTTGCCTTCGTCCCTTAAAGGATCGAATCCGGCGGTGAGCACATAAGCGGGCGGCAAGTTTGCAAGGCTCGGTGCGAGTAGCGGAGAGGCGCGCCAGTCCTTGATTTCAGCCATGTCGTTGAGATAATGCCCGCGAAAATAATGCATCAAATCACGGGTCAGGTTATAGCCTTCCGCAAACAACGTATGCGATGGATGTTCCATCGCCATGTCGGTACCGGGGTAAATCAGCAATTGAAACTTGATCGCGGGCCCACCGCTATCGCGACAAAGCATCGCGACCACGGTCGATAAATTTCCGCCGGCGCTATCGCCACCCACCGCAATACGCGTTGCATCGATCTTTAACTGCGTGCCGTTTGCGGCCACGTAGCGAACAACATCTTCAGCATCATCCACCGCCGCCGGAAATTTTGCTTCCGGCCCCATGCGGTAGTCGACAGATATCACGGCGCATTCGCTGGCATTCGCAAGCTGCCGGCACAACGCATCATGGGTGTCGAGATCGCCGACCACCCAACCGCCACCATGAAAATAAACCAATACCGGCAACGTATCGTTTGGGGTTTTTCCAACGGGCCGATAGTCGCGCACGGGTATCGGGCCATGCCGACCGGCGATATTGAAATCCGCAACCGCGCCAATGGGCGGTGTTGGCGGCAACAAGGCTTTGCGTAATTCTTTGAACTGAACGCGCGCTTCAACCGGTGGAAACTTGTTCACCGGTATGCGCCCAGCGCGTGCGCCGGCTTCGAGTAAGGCTCGGACTTGCGGGTCAATCCCCATTGTTAGAATCCTCCGGTTTTTAGCCACCGTTCCAGTTGCTCAAATCGATCGACACCCCAGAACGGTTCATTGTCGACGATAAAATACGGCGATCCGAACACCTTGCGCGCGATCGCTTTGTCGCTCTCGCTTTTGAAGCGTTCTTTCACGACATCACTCTGCACATGGGTGACGAACGATTCGCGATTGATGCCAACACTTTGCGCGATATCGGCGACCACATCCGCATTGCCAACGTCGCGATCATCGACAAAATAGGCGCGATAAACTTGCTGCGCGAATTTTTTTGCCAGTGCCGGATCTTGATCTTTCAACCAATAGAAGCCACGCGCCGCGGCGATTGTCATCTTCGGAAAATCCGATGGAAACTTGATCGGCACGTCGAGATAGCGCGCGCTACGCTTCATGTCGTGAATCACATAGTCGCCCTTGAGCGGAATATTCATCGGCGGCACTTGCCCGGTCTGCTTGAAAATAAACCCAAGCAAAATCGCGTTCCAATTGACCTCGCGGCCATATTTCGCGGCGAGCGCGTCGATGCGCTCCGCCGCGAGGTAGCCATAGGGCGACGTAAAATCGAAATAGAAATCGATCGCGGTGGCCATAGTTTAGTTATCCGATTTTTGTGTTTCGACCTGCATCAACGGCTCAGCCGGTGGCGCTTCGCGACGTGGACGGCGTGGTGCACGATCGCGTCGCGGCGTTTCGGCCGCGACCATCGTAACCGGCTCTTGATTCGCTGTCCGACTTGGATCGGTTTCGACAATGACCAACTCTGAGGCTGCGGGGCGCTCGTGGCGGCCACCGAACTGGCGGCGACGACGTGGGTTGCGCGGTTGCCGGTTTTCATCGCGTGCCTCGTTTTGAATCGATGGCGCATTGTGGCTCGTATGGGTCGTGACTTCCTGAACCGGCTCAGCGTATTTCGCTTCCTGTATCGGAGCCGTTTGCGCAATAGGAACGAATTCCTGGCGCGCCTCGATCATCGGCTGCGTGGGCTCGGGGACATGGGTTTCCGCAATGCGCGCAGGCTGCGGCGCTGCCATCATGCTGGGCACCGGCGCGGATTCTTGTGGCGTCATTGCCATGGGCGAAGAATCGTGCGCGCCATCGTCGCCATTTGCTACAAACGGCAAATTCTCCTGCGTGCTGCGCTCGCCTTGTTGGCGTTCGCCACGCTCGCGACGGCCGCCACGGCGACCGCGTTTGCTACGGCCTTCGCCGGGTTCGCGTGGTGCTGCATTCTCATTAGGCGTCTCGGCAACGATGGCCGGTGCTGCCGTTTGTGTTTCGGTTTGCTGTTGTTCCGCACGGCGCGGTGGGCGCGGCGGGCGATTCTGGCGAACGCGATCGTTGTCGCGTGTTTCGCCGCCTTCCGCATTGCGTGGTGGGCGATTATCGGGACGTTCGCCTTTATCTTGGCGTTCCGGACGTTCCTGTCGTTCGGGCCGCTCGCGGCGCGGTTTGCGATCTCCACGGTTTTGATTGCGATTGCCCGATTCTGCATCGCCGGCGGGTTTGTTTTGCTGGTTGCGTCGAACTGGCGGTGCAACCGGCGCGGCTTCATCAACCTTACCGTCTTTGAACCAGCCCATAATGCGGCCGATCAAGCTGGGGCGCGCTTCGGCAACGACGGGTGCTGGGGCAACAGGCATTGGCGCCGGCTGTTCCGGTGTGATGCCTTGTACCGCAGCCTGTTGGCGAACCGGGCGTGATTCCGGGTCTTTGCCAGATGGCGTCGGGCCTTCCGCAACCGGAGTGGTGACCAAGCGATAGCTCGGCGTGTCGACCTCCATCTCGCCTAACGCATCTTGTTTGATGCGCTCAATTTCGTAGTTAGGCGTTTCGATATTCGGATTCGGAATCAAAACGACACTGACTTTTAGCCGCGCTTCAAGTGCGTGAATATCGGCGCGTTTCTCGTTGAGCAAGAATGTTCCAACATCGACCGGCACTTGTGCGCGCAACAAAGCGGTGGATTCCTTCATCGCTTCTTCCTGCAGGATGCGCAGGATGTGCAATGCCGACGATTCGATGTCGCGGATATGGCCGGTGCCGCCGCAACGCGGGCAGGGGATATGGCTGCTTTCACCGAGGCTTGGTTGTAGGCGTTGGCGCGATAATTCAAGCAAGCCGAAGCGCGAAATCTTGCCCATTTGCACCCGGGCGCGATCATGCTTCAACGCATCTTTCAAGCGATTTTCGACTTCGCGCTGATTGCGCTGATTTTCCATATCGATGAAATCGATCACGACTAGGCCGCCCAAATCGCGCAAGCGCAATTGCCGCGCGATTTCATCGGCCGCTTCGCAGTTGGTGTTGAACGCGGTTTGCTCGATGTCCGCGCCGCGGGTGGCGCGGGCCGAGTTGACGTCGACGGAAACCAACGCTTCGGTGTGATCGATAATGATCGCACCGCCGGACGGCAGGGTGACATCGCGCCGATAAGCGGTTTCGATTTGGTGCTCGATTTGGAAACGCGAAAACAGCGGCACATCGTCTTTATGCAGCTTGACCTTGTTGACGTTGTCCGGCATCACGTGGGACATGAATTGCCGCGCCTGTTCGTAAATCGCCTCGGTATCGACCAAAATTTCGCCGATGTCGGGCTGGAACAGA
>JANOLP010000016.1:0-12061 GCA_031419835.1 Pseudomonadota bacterium
TCGATGGCGTTTTCGGGGGATTCTTGATCGGCGACGGCGCAAAACAAGAAGGTCAAGGTGCGGCGCCATTCGGGCCGCGTAGCGTATTGCGCAAGCAGCGCGTCAAGCTTGCCGCCGACGCGGCGCATGCGCACGGCGGCACAAAAATCTTGGAAGGTCAGGTGATAAAACGCGGCGCGTCGATCGGCGCGCGGCAGCAGCAAACCGGAATTGGACAGCAAATCCTCGCGCTTAACCCTGGCCTCGTCCTCACCGGACTCGGTGGCCCAATCGGATTGCGCGAATGCGGCGAGGGCTTGATCGACCTCATCGAAGCTTACCTCGGCTTCGGGTGTTGCACGGGGCCGTTGCGGCGCGCCGCAATGCATCGCAAGCGCGATCGCCGCCAGGCGCGAGCGTGCCAGCCCTGTGCGACATCCGCAGATCCAGATTGCGGTGGTGGTGGCAACGAAATCCCTGAGCCAAGTATTATAGTACTATTGGGTATCGCATTGGGCGGAATGGGTTTGTCTCTTTCGCGCCGCCACAAACAGTAGCCATTTCACGCGCGGTTTAACTCTAAAACGCCGGGGTTTCCCGGCGTTTTTTTTGTTCCTTCGAAATTGTCGGAATTTCTTACACGGGGAAATTGCGAATTCAAATTAGCATAAGTTGTTCGAGATGACGTTCATATCCAAACGTAATCTGTGCGCTCAGTAGTGATCGGCTTTTATAAGAGCCGCTAGGTTTTGACTTGAAGCAGTGGCATTAAGGCGTTTTCTAGAAATTTCTCATCGACACCGCCCAATCGGGTGGTGATGATTTTGCCGGTGCGGTCGATAATGACGGTGTAGGGCAGGCCGCCGTTCGCGTTACCAAGCCGCCGACCGAACTCCCCCAGTGTAATGTCGCCTAAAAGTATCGGGTAGTTAATGCCCATTTCTTTCGCGTATTTTTCCACGGGCGCCTGGTCGTCCATGGCAAGTCCGATGAAGGTGAGCGCGCGGTCGCGATACTTTTCTTGCAGCTTAATCATGATCGGAATTTCTTCGCGACACGGCCCACACCACGTTGCCCATAAATTAAGTACGACAATTTTGCCTTGCCATTCGCCGAGCGCATGGGATTTTCCGGCCAAATCAGGGAAACTCGTGGCGTACAAGACGCCGGGCGACAACAGATCCGCTGGCAGAATTTGCGTTGACGAATCTTTGTTCCAGGTAGTCCCTAGGTACATCGCGCCGACACCTAACAGCATCGCAACGCTAAGCGCGATGCGATCGCGGATTTTTGTCATCGGATGAGTAAACTCAAGATTGCGCCTTGGTTAGCGCTGCGAGGAATTTCTCGCTGGGTTGGTAGCCGATCACACGGAAAGATTTGATTTCTTGCCCGTTCAGATCGAACAAAATGATGCCCGGCGGGCCAAATAGACCGAATCGCTGTAGCAGCGCTTTGTCGTCGGCATTATTCGCCGTGACGTCGGCTTGCAGCAAAATTGTGTCCTTAAGTTGCTCCTGTACTTTCGCATCGGTGAAAGTGAAGCGTTCCATTTCTTTGCACGAGACGCACCAGTCGGCGTAAAAATCCAACATCACGTATTTGCCTTTCGCGGCGGCAAGACGCTGATCTAATTCTTCGATAGTTTTGACGCGTTGAAATTGCGCTTCGTGCAACGCAGTTTTTTGCCCGCCAAGGCCCAAGTTGGCTAACGGCCGCAGCGGATCTTGCGCACCGCTCATCACGCCGATCAACATTGCTATGCCTCCGACGAGCGATGCAAAACCAACGCCTTTCCACAAACGCCGATAACCGCTGACGTGATCGGGCAGCGGATCGATCGCGTGTAGGAACATCGCCAGTCCGATCAATAGCAGCGCCCACAAGGCCATCACCGCCCAGGAAGGAATCACCGGCGTGATGAGCCAAATGGCCACAGCTAATAACAACACACCGAAGAAGCGTTTTACCAATTCCATCCAGGCGCCTGCGCGCGGCAAAATCGCGCCGGCCGACGCGCCGACCAGCAGCAGAGGCATGCCCATGCCGAGGGCCATTACGAATAGCGCGGTGCCGCCAAGGATGACATCGCGCGTCAAGCTCAAATAAACCAGCGCGCCCGCGAGTGGTGCCGCGACACAGGGGCCGACAATCAGCGCGGACAACACGCCCATGAAAGTGACACCGACGAATTTTCCGCCGCGTAGGCGATTAGTTTTCGCGGTTAACGCACTTTGCGCGGAGGCAGGTAATTGCAATTCGTAGACACCGAACATCGACAGCGCTAACAACACAAAAACTAGCGCGAAAGCGCCGAGCACCCAAGGATTTTGCAACGCCGTCGAGAGCAGGGCGCCTGACAATCCCGCGATAACACCGGCGATCGCGTAGGTGATGGCCATGCCCAACACATAGGCGACGGAAAGCGCGAACGCGCGGCCTTTACCGACATTGCTTCCTTCGCCAATGATCAATCCCGACAAAATCGGGATCATCGGCAACACGCAGGGCGTGAGCGATAACAATAATCCAAAGCCAAAAAATTTCGCGACAATTCCCCAAAAATTATTCGACTTGAAGATTTGCGTAACCTGGTCGGTTTCAGACATTTCGCCACTACCGCTGCCCGGTGCAACGTTTTGCACGGTTTTTGGAATCACCACCGGCGGCGCTTCCGTGCGCGGTGCTGGGGCAGCGGCGTCCAGCGCGGCCAGGCCTCCGCCGCCACCGGTCACCATTCCGTCAGCGTTGAATCCGACTTCCTCTGTGTTCGGCGGAAAGCACACGCCCACGTCGGCGCAGCCTTGCGATGTCGCGCTGAATTTCCATGCCGCCGCCGCGTCGCCGCTACGAACATAAGGAATCACGATCTTGATTTGATCGCGCAAGGTTTCGATGCGCCCGAAGAATTCGTCTTGCTTCACCTTGCCGTTTGGAATCTGCGCTGTACCCAGCGTTACGTTAGGCGACTCGGACGCGAAGGCAAACTTCTCGCGATAAAGGTAGTAGCCCGGCGCGATGTTGTAGGTCACTTCAAGCGAGGAATCCGCTACCACTTTCGCCGAAAATTTAAATGCAACCGCCGGATCGAGAATTACCGGTTCGGCGGCGCGAGCGAGACAGGCAATCGAGAGCATCGCCGCGACGAACCAACGAATTTTCATGGAAGAGTTTTTTCCTAGTGCTAACATTTATATTGGTGTCGCCGATTCCCGTGAACTTACAGCCGCAATCCAGCTCAAATATTGAGGCAACCCATCGGCAATTGGGACTGCGATAATTTCCGGAAGTTCATACGGATGCAGCGCAAGAATTTCCTTTTCGATCGCGCTGTAATTACTTTTTAGTGCTTTGATTAATAGCGGATATTCCTCAGCGGTTTCGAGGGAATCCTGCCAGGTGTAAACTGATGTGCATGGAGCCAGAATGTTCACGCAAGCAGCCAGGCCGGATTCAACCAGCCGAGTTGCGAGTTTTTGCGCGCTGTCCCGGTTCGGCAGATTTGTGATGATTAATTGTATGTCCATGATTTGAAAGCGGTCGATGCGCCTTCTCTTATTACTCATTTTACTCGGTTTCCCGGTTCTCGAAATGTTTTTGCTCGCCAAGATCGGCCATCATATTGGCTGGTGGCTGGCCATTTGGTTGGTGATGAGCGTGATGACCGGAATGGCGCTGATCAAAGAGGCGCGTTTTGCGATGGTTCGCGAGATCTCGATGGTGATTCGTTCCGGCGGATCAAACATTCCCGCGTTGTTGAGCAGCGGCAAAATATTGATTGCAGGATTTCTCTTTATATTTCCCGGCGTCATTAGTGATTTTATGGCGTTGGCGCTGATTCTCATCCCGCAGAGTCGCATTGCGCCAGCCCGTGCAAGCGCGGGCGATCGCGTCATTGACGGCGAATTTCGGCGCGAAGCATAGCGCGAACTAGCGGCCGCTAATCGCGGCGACGACGCCGTCGCGAACGGTTGGATACGCGAGCGTCATTTTTAGCTCGTTTCGCAGCCGATCATTACGCAGCCGGCGCGATTCGCCCATAAAGCTCAGTAACTCTTTTGGCAATTGCGCTTGCGCATCCGCGCGGCTTACACGCGGCGGCCGGGCAAGTCCCAGCAAATCGGCCACTAAATCAAAATAATCCGCCATCTTCATTTCGCTGTTATCGCTGGCGTTGTAAACGCGATTGTTGCGCGCACGAAATAAAGCCAAAAGCGCGAGGCTGGCGAGATCGTCGGCGTGGATATGGTTGGTATAGACATCGTCCGTTGCCGCCAATACCGGTGTGCCGGCACGCAAGCGCGCCTCGGGCAAACGGCCGTCGCCGTATATTCCCGGCGCGCGCAAGATACTAAGGCGCACATTGCTGGTTCTAGCCCAATCGCGTAATTGTCCTTCCGCATCGACTCGCCGAATGCCGCGTGGCGACGTCGGATTCACTGGCCGCGTCTCGTTGACCCATGCGCCGCCGCAATCACCATAAACGCCCGACGTGCTTACATATACCAGTCGCCGTGGTACCCTGCCGCGCGAATTCAGTGCGGCGATTAGGTTTTTTGTGCGCGAGTCGATCGCACCCGAGTTCGGCGGTGGCGCGAAATGCAGAACCATATCGGCGATGCCGCCGATGCGTTTCAACGAGGCGCGATCGTCGAGATCGCCGATGATGGGGGCGACATTTAGCGCGCGCAGTTTCGCCGCGCTTGCTACGCTACGAACCAAAGCGTACACCCGAAACTTTTTCGTTAGCTGCGGAACCAAGCGTAACGCCACGTCGCCAGGCCCTATAATTAATATTCGCCACATAGCATAAGTATAAACATGCCCCACCGCGTTACCATCCAACCGAGCGAACACGCCTTCACCGTCGAGGATGGCGAAACTATTCTTGAAGCCGCATTACGCAACCACATCGGCTTGCCGTACGGTTGCCGCAGCGGCGCCTGCGGCGCATGCAAAGCGACCATCTCGCTAGGCAACGTCGACTATGGCGAGCACTTAAGCGGCACGCTAACCGCCGCGGAAAAAGAGGCCGGCAAAGCCCTGTTATGCCGCGCAACGCCGCTCTCCGATCTGGTCATTCAAGGCAAAGAAATCGGCGGCGCCTCGGATGTGCAAATTCGCAAGCTCCCCTGCCGCGTTGAAAAAATTATTCACGCCAGCGCGGATGTCGTGATCTTGTTGCTCAAACTACCGGCCAATGAGCGCATGCAATATCTCGCCGGACAATACATCGATATTTTGCTTAAAGACGGCAAGCGCCGCAGCTACTCAATGGCGAACGCGCCGCATAACGACGAACTGATCGAGCTGCATTTGCGCAATATTCCCGGCGGCACGTTTAGCAAGTTTGCGTTCACGGAGTTGAAAGAAAAAGCCATCCTGCGATTCGAAGGCCCGTACGGCACATTTTTCCTACGCGATTCCGACAAGCCCATCATCTTCCTCGCCGGCGGCACCGGCTTCGCGCCGATTAAAGCCGTCATCGAAGATATGCTTTACAAAAATATCGACCGGCCCATGGTGTTGTATTGGGGCGTACGTGCGTTGCAAGATATCTATTCGAAGATTCCGAGCGAGTGGCAGCAGGCCAACCCAAACTTCACCTTCATTCCGGTGTTGTCCGAACCGCTCGCGGAAGATAACTGGCCCGGCCGCACGGGCTTGGTTCATCAAGCGGCGCTCGACGATTTCGCCGACTTGTCTGGCTATCAAGTCTATTCCTGCGGCGCACCGATTATGATCGAAGTCGCGCAAAAGACGTTTGAGGAACGCGGTCTTCCCGCGGACGATTTTTTTGCCGATTCGTTTACGTCGGCGATTGATCCGAAGGTGAAAACCTAGGCATTGCCGAGAACCGCATAAACTCTTCACCGCAGACAATGCATCGCTACGAACCAAGCAGGACGCGGGTCGTGGCGGGTCATGCAAGCAAGTAAGTTAATTTATTTTGCTGAAATGGAGGAACACCGATGAACGCCGAATCTTTCGACTTTACGCCTTTGTTGCGCGCTGATTTGCCGCCTGCTGTGGCGAAATGGAATGGCTTTCCGCAATTCAATTTCGTCGGTGGCCACAACGACGGCGACAGCGTACCGGTCGAAGAGTTAATCGCGGCGGCCACGCGCGTGATGCGGCGCGAAGGAAAAACGCTATCGATGTACGGACTGCACAGCGGCCCGCTTGGTTATATCCCGTTGCGAGAATTCATTGCGCGCAAGCTCGCGCGCGACGCGGGAATCAATTGCTCGCCCGACGAAATTTTGATTACTTCGGGTTCGTTGCAGGGGCTGGATTTGGTCAATCAAGTGCTACTCGCGCCGGGCGACACCGTAATCATCGAGCGCGAAACCTATGGCGGCGCCATCACGCGCTTAAAGCGACTGGCCGTGAATATCGTCGGCGTTCCAGTCGATGACGATGGCCTAAGCAGCACGGCGCTTAGCAACGCGTTGCGCGATTTGAAAGTACGCAACATCAGGCCGAAATTCATTTACACCATTCCAACGGTGCAAAATCCAAGCGCGACGGTGATGAGCGAAAAACGGTGCGTGGAAATTCTTGATCTCTCTAAAACTTACGGCGTGCCAATTTTCGAAGACGAGTGCTATTCGGATTTGGTTTGGAGCGGCGAGCGCCCGCGCGCACTACACGCGATGTGCGACGACGACCGCGTCGTGCATATCGGCTCATTCTCAAAAACCATCGCGCCGGCGCTGCGCATCGGTTATCTCGTTACCGGTTGGCCATTGATGAGCCGCATTCTCGCGATCAAAAATGACGGTGGCTCCGGCGCGCTGGAACAAATGATCCTCGCGGAATATTGCAACGAACATTTTGATTCCCACGTGCGCGCGTTGCGCAAAAACCTGCGCCGAAAATGCGACGTGTTGATCGATTCGCTGCGCACTCAGTTTGGTGATGGCATTGAGTTCGACGATCCCGCCGGCGGCATTTTTCTGTGGGTGAAATTCCCCGACGCCATTGATACCACGCGCCTCACACAAACCGCGCTGCAATCGGGCGTTGCGATTAATCCCGGCGCAGAATGGATGACCGACCCGAACATCGGCCAACGCCGCGTGCGCCTATGTTTCGCGCAACCATCCGAGCAAGTGATTCGCGACGGCGTCGCCGCACTCGCGGCGGTATCACAACGAGAATTCGGTAATCCGGCGCGCGTCGCGACAATGCATCGCTAAGAGGCGCATGGACCAAGACCAGCCCCTGGATGCGGGGTAGCCCTAGGCTAGCCGCTGGCCTAGGGCCATTGCCTTTACAGCCTTTCTGTTGCCGCGAGGCAAGTGTGGCGATTTCGAGGCCGTCGCCAATTTCAATAAAATCCCGGTATTGTTTTTGTGGTGATCTACGCAACGATGCTCGATTAAGCGCGCCATAGATCCCTTTTTCACAGAGTCTGGTTGTACAGTCCGTCTTTATGAAAATCGCAGACTGACAAATCTTACAGGTTGGCCGATGAGGCGAGGTCGTTTACCCCCAATTTGATTCAACAGATCGACGATTTAGAAGAAATATCAAGCCTATTCGCAATTTTTCTCAATTGAATCTCTTCGGGTTCGATTCCCCGTGGCTCGCCACGTAACAAATTGGGGTTCGCGGGTTGATACCCCGCAGCTTGCTGCGGGGTTGTTCATTTTCACCGTTGATTGACAAAAGTTCGCGTTCAGGCGGAAACTGTCGATAAGAAGTAAAACGCTAGCAAATAGCAATAATCAATAACGTTGGGGAAGACAACATGATAAAAATTAGAAGCGTCACGCCCGCAACGGGCGGGTACCAATCGAGTCGCATCAGTCAATTACTTTCTCTCGTTTGTCAGACGTCGATGGCATTTCTATTTTGTGCATCGGGCAACGTGCATTCCCAAGCCCAAATGTCTATCCCGGCGAACTTTGCGGTTTCGGCGGGCGGTGGTGCAACGTATTCAGTGACCATACAAGTGCCGCCCGGTACGGCAGGCATGCAGCCAGCTCTCGGCATTTCCTATAGCAGCAATGGCGGAAACAGTCTATTAGGCATGGGTTGGTCGATCAATGGCTTATCTGCAATTACACGCTGCTCCACAAGCTTTGCCCAGGATGGCTTCCGAAGCGGCGTGAACCTCGACAGCAATGATCGCTATTGTCTTGATGGTGCTCGATTGATGGCGGTCACTGCAAGTGCATACAACGCGGTGGGTCAAGAGTATCGAACCGAACTAGAAGGTTTCGCCCGCGTCTTTGCCATCGGCCCCGCCTACGGAAGCGCGCCGAGCGGATTTACCGTAGAAACCAAGAGCGGGCAAAAGTCCTATTACGTACCCATTGTCTCGCCTGGGCAAGCAACGCCTTTTATGTGGGTTGTCAGCGTCGTGACCGACAAACTCAACAACTGTATGGCGTTTTCCTACGGCCGAGGCGTAGCGGGGGACGAGCTATATCCCACCATGATCGCTTACTCGGGTCGCTTCGCTGCCGGTACCTGCAATAGTACCTACAATCGTGTTGAATTCATCCTCGATTCCGTTGCGCGCACGGATACCGATCAAATGTACGTAGCCGGCGGCGCGTCTAGTCAGAAACAAAGAATCAAGACTATTCGTACCGTTTCGCCGATGCCGGCCGGCGTAACTGCCACCTGGGTTAAAGAATATCGTCTCGATTACGGTACCGGCTATTCAGCGGCGACCAGTCGTACCCGCCTACAGAGTATTGAAGAATGCGAAGGCGCAACGGGAACTTGCTTGCCCAAAACAAACTTCGCTTGGCAAGAGGCGGCGTCGACATTTTCCCCGTCATCTGAAATACAGTCCGCCAACCCGATAGATTGGGGTTGGATTTACGGCCGTGCCTGGGTAGATTTCGATGGCGACGGTCGTGTTGACTATTGTCGTGTGATTGGCGATAACAACAATGTTTCTAGCCAAATCCAGTGTACGGTAGCGACATCTACTGGATTCGGTGCGACGTATACCTCGGGAATCATCGACTGGGGTTATTGGGAGGGACGTCAATGGGTAGACATTAACGGCGATGGCAAAGCCGACTATTGCCGAGTCACGGGCCCAGATAACTTCGCCAATAGCCGAGCGACCTGCACGTTGTCCACCGGTACCGGATTCGGAACCACGTTTACTTCCACCAACACCGTGCCGGGCAAATGGGAAGGGCGGCAGTGGATTGACTTTAATGGTGATGGATTACCCGACTATTGTCGCGTTAATGACCCGGTCGCAAATTTCGTCGCTTGTACCGTATCAACAGGTACCGGTTTTGGCGCAACCTACACGTCACCGATTCTTGACGCGGGCTATTGGGAGGGGCGTCAATGGGCTGATTTTAACGGTGATGGCAAGGCCGATTTTTGTCGCGTAACGGGACCGGATAACGCTGCAAATAGCCGCGCGACCTGCACCCTCTCCACCGGCACGGGATTTGGCGCCACTATCACATCATTTGGGACGGTTTGGGGCTATCTCACCGGACGCGCTTGGGTTGATATTAATGGCGACGGCAAGTCGGACTACTGTCGCCGCGTGGGTAATTCAAATAACTTTGACAGTCGCGTTCAGTGCTCAGTTTCTACCGGTATCGGTTTTGGCGTGGAAGTCGTTTCAGGCGTGATTGATTGGGGCTTCGATGATGGCCGCAACTGGATCGACTTCAACGGCGATGGCAAGAGTGATTATTGTCGCGTAGTGGGCAGCGTCAATGGTACCTCTAGTCGCGTACAGTGCACGCTTTCAACCGGTATGGGTTTTGGTGCAACGCTTACATCCGCAGTGATCCCCGATTGGGGCGCCGACGCCGGTCGCGTCTTTGCCGATGTTACCGGCGACGGTAAGCCCGACTACTGCCGAGTCGTTGGTAACACCAACAAGGTGAACGCCCGCGTTGAATGCACGGCCGTCCCGACGGTTGCCCCCGATCTAATGATAGGCATCACGAACGGACTCCAAGCCACCATCAACATCGCGTATCTACCACTCACCAATGCCGCGATTTATGCCAAAGATAGCGGTGCTAACGCGGCAGTATCGCCTGTACTAGACATTCGGGTCCCGATGAACGTTGTCTCCAGCTCGAGCAGCAGCAATGGTATTGGCGGTACATTAACGACGAACTATACCTATGGCGGCGCAAAGGTCGATCGACTCGGTCGCGGATTTCTCGGTTTTCGCTGGACTGCCGCAACACGGCTCACGGACCCAAGCAACTCCCAGCAAATAGCAACGTATTATGCGCAAAACTACCCCTACATCGGCTTGGTTACCAGGCAGGACACTTACGAAACGATTTCGAGCAGTTGGCGGTTACTGAAACAAACGAGTAACACACTAACGCTGCAAGGACCCTTGACGTCTCCATTGCAAAGCGCGAGCACACGCTATTTCCCGTTTGTATTACAAAGTGACGATGCCAACTACGACTACGGAACCGGGGTCTTGGTTTCGAGCAGCAGCGCAGGCTATCAAATGGATGCGTGGGGCAATCCAACGCAAGTGACGGCGACGAGCGATGAAGGACCAAGCCATATTAACGGCTTTAGCGGCACCACGACCAACACTTATCTAAACAACACCGCAACCTGGGTGATCGGGCGCTTGCAAAGCAGCACGATCAGCCGTGTGGCACCGGGAGTTGCAGCGCCACAAGTGCGTACATCGACGTTTGTGCCAGACCCCAATACTGGTTTGCTCACACAAGAAACGATTGAACCGGGTAACGCCGCCCTTAAGCTAGTAACAACTTACGGATACGATGCCTACGGCAATCAAACAAGCATCAACGTAACGGGTGGTGTAAGTGGAGCGAACAGTTTCGTATCGTCCCGAACCACAGCCACGGTTTTCGATAGTAGAGGTCAGTTCCCGACCACCACAACGAATGCATTGAATCAGTCTGAGACTTATGAGTTCGACCCACGTTTTGGTGCTCGAACCCGTCTGACTGGACCGAATGGCGCGGCGTTAGCGACGAATTGGTTCTACGATGGATTCGGTCGAATGTCAACAGAAACGAGAGCCGACGGAACCACGACGTCCCTGAGTTACGCTAATTATGTGGGTACGTATTCGATCGCGTCGTATTGGATCAATTCAACAGTAACCGGAGCCCCTTCCAAATCAGAGCTTTTCGACAAGCTCAACCGTCAAGTGAGGTCTTTCACTTCCCATTTCGATGGCGTGAGAACCATTGCTGACGGTATTGATTACGATGGCTTTGGTCGAGCCCTTTATCGATACAAAAACTCCCTCTCCGACGTAACATCGTACCTTGTGACAACATACGCCTACGATCCGCTCGGCCGCGTACTCAGTTCAATCGCCCCGAATAATTTAGTCACCAACTACAGCTACAATGGCCTCACTACGACCGTTACGGTAGCGGGACAAACCACTAGCAAGACCGTCAACAGCCAAGGCTGGACGACGTTGACGATTGACGCGGCGAACAAAACCACAAGCTTTACCTATGATCCAAACGGCAATCTCTTAACGACGACCGATCCCAAACTCAACAAAGTCACGATGACCTACGACCTCAAAGGTCGGAAAACGGCAATGAACGATCCGGATATGGGCGCCTGGACGTATATTTACGATGCACTTGGCCAACTTAAATCCCAAGCCGATGCTAAAGCGCAAACCACCACGATAGTCTACGACCTGCTAGGCCGGATGACGCAGCGCAACGAGCCCAGCCTCATCAGCAACTATTACTACGACAAATATGCCGACAACACCGCTTGTAACAAAGGCATCGGCAAACTCTGCGAAGTTACGACCGGCGCCCCGCCATGGACCGGCGCTGGCTATCGCCGCAAGCATTACTACGACAATCTCGGCCGTAGCACCCGCGCTGACTACTACGTCGAAGGCTCGACCGCATTCCAGCAAATCGACACGACCTACGGCGTCGCCGGTGATACCACTTGTCCGAACAGCCATGGAAAAGTGTGTACCGTCACGTATCCCGCAGTAACCATTGGCACGACGACCACGCGACTACAAGTAAAAAATAGTTACAACGCCGCCGGGTATTTGTTCAAGATTACTAGAGTTGACACCGGTGCCGACTAT
>JANOLP010000017.1:0-2053 GCA_031419835.1 Pseudomonadota bacterium
CAGCAGCCGTCGCTGGCGCTCATCCAGTGCCTTGCGCATCACTTCCCAACGTCGACCAACCAGTGAATCAGTTGTCATGCAGCGGAGCATATCCGATTACCAAAAATTGAATAACTTATTTATTAACGATCCCTAAGCATATTACTGCAAAGGCCAAGGTCTGAATTTTTGATTAATTTTATGTACGATTTTTTGAATCGCGCGGTATCAATTCCAGGCATTCAGGGGCAAATTACAAGATTACTTGGTGAGCAACCGAATGTAGATGAGCTATCGTCGGCGGCCCGCGAAAAGACATTGCTTTGGATATACAGAAAAAACTTGAAAGCCCAAGTCCGTTCGAGCCCGAAATACCCAGCTCGTTCTGCTTATGTTTGCGTTCAAGACGCCTCGAAAGATCGAACTAAATACCATCTTGTTTATCTGACAAGTCATCCGGTTGGTATCATAAGATTTATGGAAATCTCAGAGAAGCTTGATTTAGTCCAGAAGCAAGTCCGTGCCGCGAAAAAGCAACTCAAACGCATCGAGAAAACCGGACAGGAGGAATTATTCCGCTCGCAGGAATTTGTTAGTGAAGATGAAGGACATGCAACGCCCGAAGAAGTTGAGAAATTCTGGTTGACGAAACTTTCGAGCAGCCCTCAAAGATTTGACGAACACGACTTCGCTGATCTGCTAGAGGAGACAGATTGGTTCCCAGGAGATTTGCAGAAGGCCCTAGGCCGCCTCATGGCTCAAGGAAAGGTTCTGAATCTTGACGCAAAAGGAAAAAGAAGAAGCCGATTTCTTCACTGCGAAAACGGCGAACGCTTACAGCTTACAGGAGAAGCGCAATGAGCACGCTAAGCCGTATTGAATGGACAGAACTAACTTGGAATCCAACGGTGGGTTGTACAAAGATATCACCCGGTTGCAAAAATTGTTATGCAGAGTCAATGTCACGGCGCTTAAAGGCCATGGGCGTTAACGGATATGAAAACGGCTTTCGCCTGTCATTGATGCCTGAGCGGATGGCGGAACCCTTAGAGCGCCGTAAACCGACCGTGTACTTCGTAAATTCGATGTCGGATTTATTCCACGAGAAAGTACCGTTTGAATACATCCATAGAATATTCGATGTGATGAGACGAGCGCCACAACACACGTTTCAAGTGCTTACTAAGCGTGCCGATCGAATGGAACAATTTTGCCGAGAGATTCAGGTCCCACCAAACGTGTGGTTAGGTGTCTCAGTAGAGAATCGTAGGCATGGCATCCCGCGTATCGATATCCTGAGACTGATCGACGTCAAAGTTAGATTCCTGTCGGTCGAACCTTTGCTTGAAGACGTGGGACACATCAATTTAACGGGTATTCATTGGGTTATCGTGGGAGGTGAATCCGGCGTCAAGGCTCGCCCCATGAAAGAGCAATGGGTAGATAACGTAAAACGCCAATGCGCTAGAACCGGGGTCGCGTTTTTCTTTAAGCAATGGGGCGCATGGGGCGCGGATGGTTCGAAGCGTTCGAAGAAAGCAAATGGTCGCCAGTACCTCGGACAACAATGGGACGAAATGCCCGAAACCCTTACCGAAACTACTCACCTCTTAGCTAAAGCTCAGGCGGTTTGAATTTTTTCCAATGCTGCACGAACCTGCTCCGGAATCGTCACGGCCTTTTGCACCGCCCGCTCAACAAACACATGCACAAAATGCCCAAACGCTGCAGGCTCATCGTCGCCTTGTTTGAAAATGCCGATCTCGAATCTCACCGAACTATTACCGATCTTCGCGACGCGTAAACCGACGTCGACGGACTCGGGAAATGCCAATGACTTTTTATATTGGCACATGGTTTCGACGACCAGCCCGACGATGGCGCCGTTGCGATAATCGAAGCCGCCGTGTCGCATCAGGTAATCGTTGACGATGGTGTCGAAGTAGGAATAGTAGACGACGTTATTCACGTGACCATAAACATCATTGTCCATCCATCTTGTTGGGATGGTCAAAAAATGTTTGTAGCTCGCGCGCGTCTCGCTCATGCGCTGCGATTCGCCTTATCTTGATCG
>JANOLP010000018.1:0-26459 GCA_031419835.1 Pseudomonadota bacterium
TTAATGTTGCGCCGTGACGTCGTGGTTACGGTGAAAGAGCGTCATTTCCTCGGGATCGAAGGCGGCGAAGGCTTCTTCGACAAACGCCAGAAACGCGGCGACCTTCGGAGGCTTACGCGCCGCCTTGCGATACATAGCGAAGATGGGAAAGCCCGGCGGGCAAGTCCAGTCAGTGAGCACCTTATGCAGTTGGCCCGATGAGATGAGATAGGGATCGAAGCATCCTAAGCGCATTAGACCTGCGCCCGCGAGGACCGCGGCGATCAATCCCTCACGGTCGAAGGTGACGACCCTCGGCGCTACTTGAATGACTTTGCGTTCGGTGCCGCGTTGAAATTCCCATTCTTCGAGCGGCTGCACAACCGGTACTTGTCAAGGATAACGAACCCACCTATTTCCCGAGAATCTTGCCGAACCGCACCCATTGCTTGCCGTCGAAACGCATCATTTGGCCTTGCTCGGTCGGAAAGTAATCTGTCGGACTAGTATTGATCTTGATGCCCGGCAATAGCATCGGCAACTCCAGATTTATCAGGTTCGCAGCCTGTTTCATGACGTTCTCGCGCGACAGATCGTCGCCGCATTTTTTCAATACATGGAACAGCCATTGCGCTCCAGTTGCCAAAGATCGTGGACCGTGCCGGCTGGCGTGCGGAATAGTAAGCAGACGTGGCGCTCCAGATCTTTTGGCCGCTGTGGGACACCGTTCGCAGCCCAATAGCTGGGCGCCGCACAAATGAGGAATCGGGACTGCCCGATACGTCGCTGCACCAGATCAGCGGGAGGCTCAGTCCAACCCCATATTACTTGTACGTCGACGGCCCCCGCGTCGGCGTCGGTCGCCCGAGTGATATCACGAATGTCGATCTGAAGGTCGGGATAACGCGCATGAAACCGGGGCAATGCAGGTAACAGACAGTGCTGGGCGAGCATTTGCGGCGATCCGACCACCAACGTCCCGCGTACATTGGCGGCCGCCCCTCTCAAGGCTTCGTCGGCGACGGCAAGCTGGTCGAGAAGCGGTTGGCATGCTTCGAGATAGATTTCTCCGTTGGAAGTAAGTGTCAAGCCTTGGACTGTGCGGTCGAACAAGCTCGCCCCAAGGGTCTTCTCCAATGATGTAATCAGCTTCGACACCGCGGGAACGCTTATATCGAGCCTGCGTGCGGCGCCAGACAAGCTGCCTTCATCGGCGGCGGCAATGAAATACTGCAAGGCGCGAAGCTTGTCCATCCCGGCTCTCCGTAACGTGATGCGCCCATTATGCTTAAACCAATGGTTAAAGCCAAGTTTGCCTAGCGGGATATTCCTTTATGTGCCGGTAAGTCATACAGTTGACCGACATACTCATTTGGGGAAGCGAAAAATCATGAAAAATCTACTGCTGATAACAACCCTGATCGTTGCGACCTTCATCGCCCAAAGCCCAGCGCATGCGGCGAAAACCTATGGGCCAGGGGTAACCGATACCGAAATCAAGTTGGGCCAAACCATGCCTTACAGCGGGCCGGCGTCGGCGATCGGCGCCTCGGGAAAAGCCCAGGCCGCCTATTTCGCCATGGTGAACGCCAACGGCGGCGTGAATGGACGCAAGATCAAATTGATCAGTCTGGACGATGGGTACAGTCCACCCAAGACGGTCGAGCAAACCCGCAAACTCGTCGAATCGGAAAACGTGCTGGCGCTATTTTCACCGCCCGGCACCGCGTCGAACGCAGCGATCCACAAATACGTCAACGCCAACAAAATTCCTCATCTGTTTATCGGCAGCCACTTGAGGCGCTGGGCCGATCCGGAACGTTTTCCCTGGACCATTCAGGGCCTTCGACCGCCTTTTCATCTCGATGCCAAATTCTTCGCCGACTACATTCTCAAGACTCGGCCAAACGCGAAAATCGCGGTGCTTTATCAAAACGACGATTATGGAAAAGAATATCTTAATGGCCTAAAAGAAGCGCTCGGGGACAAAGCTGGCAAGATGATCGTCGCCGAAGCGTCCTACGAACTCACCGACCCGACAGTGGACTCACAGATCGTGACACTCAAAGGCTCGGGCGCCGACACGTTCGCTGATTTTACGACAACAAAGTTTGGCGCCCAGGCGATCCGCAAGGCCTATGACATTGGCTGGAAGCCGCTTCACCTCGTCGCCTTCCTCTCTTCTTCGGTTGGCGCGGTGTTGCGCCCCGCCGGTCTGGAAAAAGCGGTGGGGTTGATTTCTTCGGCCGTCGCGAAAGACCCGAGCGACCCGCAATGGCGTGACGACCCCGCGGTCAAAGAGTATCTGGCTTGGGCCAAGCGATGGTATCCGGAGGGCGACCCTGAGGACTGGCTCAATGTGTTTGGTTACAGCTTGGCGCAGCTCATGGTGGAAGTCCTGAAGCGATGCGGCGATGAGTTGACGCGTGAGAATCTTTTGCATCACGCAACGGCTATCAAAGATGTCCAATTGCCGATGATGTTGTCGGGCATCAAGATCAACACCGGTCCGAAGGACTACCTCCCCGTCGAGCAGGCGCAACTCATGCGCTTCGACGGCGAGCGCTGGGTTCGTTTCGGCGACATACTCGGCCGTCCCTAGGATATCTCAATGAACCCCTCTCAAACAAATGCACACCCCGGCTTGTCTGAAGCCGCAATCAAGCTGCGCCTCCTCATACCGGGATTCTTGATATCACGTGCCATACAGGTAGCTGCTTATTTGGATCTCGCCAACCATCTTAGGGACGGCGACAAAGACGGCGCCGAACTGGCCGCCCTATGCGGCGCACACGCTCCGACTCTTGCTCGACTGATGCGGATGCTAGTGAGCAATGGGGTCTTCGCCGAGACCAACGGGCGCTTCTTCAACAACGAGGTTTCAGCGCTTTTAAGGAGCGATGTCCCCGGCTCGATGCGCGCAACGGCTCGTATGTATGGCTCTGACTTCCAGTGGTTGCCAGCCCAGGCGCTAATGCACAGCGTTCTGAGCGGCGAATCCGCGTTCCAGCATGTTTTTGGGGAGGAAGTATTCAGCTACTTATCGCACCATCCCAACAAGGCACAACTCTTCGACGAAGCGATGGTGAGCGGTTCCGAGCTCGTTAATCGCGCAATCGTTGCGGCCTATGACTTTTCCGGCTTTGCCACGCTGGTCGATGTCGCGGGCGGCTATGGCAGCACAATTTGCTCGATTCTCATAGAGCATCCGAATCTGCAGGGCACACTCTTCGATCTTCCTCATTTAGCTTCAAAAGCCCACGCGTTCGTGGAATCGAAAGGGCTGCGACAGCGGTGTACGTTGGTTGGCGGGAGCTTTCTGGAAAGTGTGCCGAAAGGGGCCGATGCGTACTTCATGAAGCACATCATTCACGACTGGGACGATGATCGTTGTCTGCAATTACTCCGCAATTGTCACGTGGCCATGCCAGACCACGCGAAGCTTTTGGTGTGCGAGAAAGTATTGCCGGAGGGTAACGCCGCCGCCTATACGCGCATTCTCGATATCGTCATGCTGCTCAATACACCCGGTGGACGCGAGCGGACCGAGCCGGAGTATCGATTGCTATTCGAGAAAGCCGGCTTTCGCTTAACGCGGGCCATCCCAACCAAAGTGGAAAACTGGATTCTCGAAGCGGAGAAAATTTGAGTATCCCGAATTGGAAAAAGAGGACGTCTACGAGGCGGCCAAGTACGGCGCTTGGCTGGCGAGCGAGCGCACTTCTGCGTTTACGTGAGGCCGTTGGCGGTTGTTTGGCGGGAGGGTCCCGCCCTACTTTCTCTTATTGGCACTGCGCCACGAGCCTTATTCGGCTTGCATCCTGGAAGGGTATGACCTCAGAGCCGCATGGATAGTGGCTCTCGGGCCCTGCCCAGTCAGGCTCTAAACAGGTCTCGAATCAAGAAACAGTCTTAAACCCTTTTGCCTTGATGACCACCCAAACAGGCCCCTGAGTAGGCGACGTCTTCGTCGCCTCCACCACCCACACCGGACCTTCGGTTTTGCATTGCTGAACGTTCGCCATCGGTTCTGCAGCGCCCTCGTCGACGGCTTCCACCATCGCGAAACTGCTTAACGGCATCGCCGCCAAGGCCCCGATCAAGATGAGATATCGCAACATGATCGTCTCCTAGGCTGCCGCTGCGGATTGGAATTGCTGCGCGAGGCCGAGTTGCTCGATGGCGAAGGCAAGATCAGGATCGTCGACCCAGTGTTTGTAGCTATCGCCCGGCACGCGCGCATCGGGCTGCTTGAGGTCGGGCATGAGTTCCAACACGAAGGGCCACAGGCGCTCGACGGCGCCGGAATTTTTCAACGTCGACGCGTAGTTGAAACAGTTCCATGCCACTTCCCAGTTATACGGTTCGAATTCGAGTAACGCTTCGCCTGCTTCGAGAATGGCTTGTAGATTGGGCCGTGGCTTGCCTGCACGATAATTCAACACGTCGCGGTTGACTAAAATTTTCCACAGTAAACGCAGCGCGGCGGGTTTGGGATTCGCCGCGCCGTTGAGATGGCTGCGCGCGTATTCCTCGGCCTGCGCCAAATAATTCATCGCATCGGCGTGATAGCTTTCTTGATGAGGACGGAATTTTGCGAATTCACGCTCGTCTTCGATGCAGTCGAAATCTTTTGATGCGCTCAACGTCGCGAGCGAAAACGCAGCGGCGGCGGCTTCGAATAAATGTCCCGATTTGGTGAGCAGTGCCAGCTCATATTTGAGCGCCGGATCGATCGCGGCGATGAAGGTTGCCAATTCGTATTTCTCTTCGCCGAAGTAGCGCAGCGCGCGCCACTTTTGCAGCCAGGCGTGAATGTGTTCGGGATAGCCCGACGGGTAATGCTTGTCGTAGGCTTCGGCCAATGCTTCCCAGAGCTTGCGATTCGGGCTGTGGCTACCGCTACGCAGGCGCGTGATGGTCTTGCGATCCACTTGCAGGGAAATCGCCGTGTCCTTCACCGAGCGATGGCGGCGCGCCGCCTCGTAGGCGAGCAGTAATTTCTGCGCCTCGGCGGCGCGGGCACGGTTGGCAAGTTCTCTGTTCAACATCGCGTTCTCCTTGGTGCATTCAGTCGAGTTAAAGCAAGGTTAAATGTCGTGGGTCGTTGGCTGGGGACAACTGTTACCGAGAATGTCCCGCGAGAAAGTCGCCGATCAATGCCGTCCCGGCGAAGCGTATGAGGTTCACTCTACACCCCATGGCGCAGGTGATGCAAGCTTCCCGCGCCCCAAATCGAGTATTGATTAAGAGGTAAAAGATGATAGAGATCAGATATTTAATTGCAAGCCTGGCGATTGGCGGCGTTGCTTTTGCGGCAAATCCAGCCTATTCGCAGGATCGATTACAGGTCCACGTGGTGAAGGCATTGTCGTATTGCGGAGATTCCCTACTGCCTTGCCGCAACCTGACCCAAGCCACCCTAACCACCCTGCCCTATTGGCGCGGCAACGCGCCTGCTCAACCGATCCGAGCCAACTACACACCCGCATTTCCGCGAACGAACCGTTAAGGAACCGTCATGAGAGACTTCACCCATTACGTCGTTGCCAATTCCACCGCCGGATTGAATTATTTATCGCCCTTAGCGAGCGCACGCGATCTGCCACCCTTCCCACAACGTATTGTGCGTTGGGGCTGCAACGGGCCTTACCTGATCGCTTGGGGCCACACCGTCGTGACGCACAAACCACTGCCCGATGAGTTATTTACGATTACCAAAGCGGACGCAAAAATCTTTAAATCGATCGGCAATTGGTTTCGAAAACGCCGCGAGGGGCGCCCTTCAATCCTCCACCCTTGAGTGCCTCCTCCACGCTCGAAAGGGATTTGCGGGCCATATGCGGCCCGCATTTTTTTTGCTAAATCCCACCGTTTTCACCGGCTATTTTTGCACTATGCATTCAACTGCTGGCTTCGCGCCCAATAAATCCTTCGCAATCACAGCGACAATGGCTGCTCGTTTTGGAATGGGCGAAGGAAATTTCTTAGCATCTTCGACGATATCTTTGACGGCTTGCTTTGCATCGGTGGCAACGCTCATCACCGATTCCTTGGCCTTTTCGCCAATGGTTTTGTCATTGGCCGCGGCATCTTGGCCTTTGCTTTCTATATCTTTTTTCTTGCGGGCTGCCGCTGAGGGCTCGGAATTCTGCTGCCAACCCCAGCGCAACGTTAGCTTATTTTTGCCGGAATCCGAGCTAACGCCACTACAACTCGCGACCCCATTGCCATAGGGATTATTGCCGCTGTCGATCACGACGGCCTCTTTCGACCAGTTGATCCGTGGCAATGCCTGTTCGCCCCAACCCCAGGCATCAAGCGTCGCTTTGAATTTGGCCTCGTTTTCGAATGCCAGGCAATGTTTAATTGGCTTCCACTGCAGTTTCACAGCGCCGATCACGCATCGGCTCGCAGACTCGCCCGATTCGGCAGCGAGGACAGGAAACGCACACACAGACGCACACAAAATCAAAATTAATTTATTCAAAAAGACCTCCAATACACGGGCGAGAGATTGCGAAAAATTCTCAATTTTTCTTATCGCGTAAAAATTAAGCGCTACATTCTTGACAAGAAACGTCAAAAGCATATATTACACTCGTACTTAATATAGCAATCGACAAGCCATGAGTTTTGGTGATTTTGCGGCTGACGATTCGGAATTTTACTACGAGGGTTCACTGCCGGTACTGGCAGGGCGTTTTCGTCGAAAAATCGTCGGCTATTTTGATGGCCATGTGCCGAAAGGCATGCGAACCGGACGAGAAATTCGCCTGGTGAAGCTACCCGAGCTCAATTGGGTCTATGGCTATTTGATGCGCGCCGAGGGTATTGGCCCAGTGCTCTATATCAAGAATGCCGCATCGATGGAAGGCGTCGAGGGTTACCATCCGATCCGATCGGCGAGCGCAATTCGCCAATCAAAAACGACGGTCGATCTATCATCCAAACCTACACAACATACCCATAAGCCGGCGGCAGACACGGATTTTGAATTGGATTTTGACGACTTAACCGATCTCGCCGCGCCTGCCGACATCAATAAAGAACCGCAAATCGAACGCTGATCGCCTGCTAGATTAACTGCCCGGCGAAACGCGGATAGACTGCGGCCACCTCATCTCGTACTCTTGATCGCACCCATTCGAGCGCCGACGTTTCCGGAACGGGCGTAATGCCGCAATTTGATGGCACGTCGATTTCAAATCCGGTGTTATCCAAAATTTCTTCGACTGACCGGCCGGGATGCACACTTAGAAGTGTAAAGCGCCGCCGTTCACGATCGAAGCTAAACACCCCCAGGCGCGTGACCATTGCATAAGGCCCACCGCGGCGATAAACACCCTTATCGCTGGTGCCCGGCGCGCTGACAAAATCCACCTTTGGAACCATCACGCGCCGCGTATGTTCCTCGCGAAACAAAATCACCCGCGGCACTAGAAAATAAAGGTAGGCCGAACCAAACGAGCCAGGCCAGCGCACATCAGCGTTCGGATAATTGCCTGCGCCGACCAGATTGATATTCCCTTGACCATCGATCTGCCCGCCGCCGAGAAAAAACGCGTCGATGCGCCCTTGCGCCGCAAGATCGAATAACTCCACGCCGCCGTCGGTAAAGGAATTGTGGTGCGGCGATCCAAGAATGCTCACGCGCGTCGCACCATTCGATTGCGCGCGCGCCAACAACGCGCCGGAGCCCGGTATCGGCGAAGCAGCGCCGACCGCAACATGTCGGATGCCGCGCAGTAGTTCAGCGATAACGCAGATCAGTAATTCCGTTGTCGAGACTTCGCGTTCGGCTGACTGCGCATTCATACGGCCATGGCGATTTGCGGTTGCGCCGAATTAATCCAATCGGTAACGAAGCGATCGAATCCCGACTGCGTAACCGCCGCCGCGGCGTAGTTTGCAAGGGTTGCTTCGTCGTCGCCATAATACTCATGAAATTTATACGGCGCGGCACCGCATTTAGCTTGCGCGATGGCGCTAATGTACAGCGCGGGAATAGTTCCGCTTGCCGTCGTAACATCGCCGAGCAAATCATGCTGAACGATTTCCTCAACGGTCACCAATGTCGATTGTGAGGCGTGCGCGAGTGTCATCAACTCGCGATCGCGGCCAATGAATACGTTGCCGAAACGATCGGCGTACGGCGCATGAAATAACGCAATATCCGGTTTGATGGCCGCAAGCGCGACGATTTTATCTTGAGGCTGAAACGGATTATCCATCACACGCCAATCATCACGGTGCGTCAACAAATCGCTGCCGATAATGCCACGCAACGGCATAAACGGCAGGCCCTTTTCCGCCGCCTGCAGCCCGGCATAAATCGCTGGGCACGTGGAATCGAGCATTTTGATTTTCCCAGTGCGCACCGCCTCACCAAAACGCGGCGCCGGGCCAAATTCGCCAAGCGATACGGCTGACGTTTCCAGTGTTGCGACGAAACCGGCTCCGATCAATACATCGGCTTGCATGCCGCCCACCGGTACGCAAACTAAATGTAGATCGCGCACGCGGCGCCGCAGTAGTTCTCGCGTTGCCGCCATGGCTGCGCCACTCGATTCCTTCGGAATCGCAAGCTTGGCGCCATCGCGAATCGTACCGACCAACTCAGGCACACTCTGAAAAATACTGGCATTCATGCGGCAAACTCTTTCATGGTAATTCGATATAAGGTGCGCGGAAATTGCGGATCGGTCAAGGTCGCCGAATACAACGCATGGCTGCCGATAGGCGACGTAAAACGATCGAAAGGTCTGACCAAAACTACAACACTTCCGCCGCATGGTCCGCAAGACGCGAACGCTCGCCGCGTTGCAAGGTGACATGGCCGCTATGCTTCCAGCCTTTGAAACGATCGACGACGTAGGTCAATCCGGAACTGCCTTCGGTCAAATACGGCGTATCGATCTGTGCGATATTGCCGAGGCAAACGACTTTCGTTCCGGGTCCGGCGCGGGTCACGAGCGCCTTCGTTTGTTTCGGTGTGAGATTTTGCGCTTCGTCGATAATTAAATATTTATTCAGAAATGTGCGCCCGCGCATAAAGCTGAGCGACTTGATCTTGATACGCGATCGTATCAAATCTCGCGTCGCCGCTCTCCCCCAATCGCCACCTTCGTCGTCAGTTTTGTTGAGGACATCAAGATTATCTTCCAGGGCGCCCATCCACGGCGTCATTTTCTCTTCCTCGGTGCCCGGCAAAAAGCCAATATCATCACCCAGCGGGACGGTGGCGCGGGTCATGATGATTTCCGAATAAATTTTCTGATCAAGCGTTTGCGTCAGGCCGGCAGCGAGGGCTAGTAGCGTTTTGCCGGTACCCGCTTGTCCGAGCAATGTAACGAAATCCAAATCGGGATTCATCAACAGATTGAACGCGAAATTTTGTTCTTTATTGCGCGAGATGATGCCCCAAACATTGTGCTTTTGGTGGCTGTAATCGCGCAAAGTTTCCAGCAGAACGGTTTTTCCGTTCTGTTCTTTGACTGCCGCTTGAAATGGCTTTTCTCCCGCTTGGAAAAGAAACTCATTCACCATCAGGCTGGGACATAACGGCCCTTTAACACGGTAATAAGTCCGCCCGCCCTCCTGCCACGACTCCATATCTTTGCTGTGCTTGTCCCAAAAATCGGGGCCAAGTTCGCGCATGCCGCTGTAAAGCAGATCGGTATCTTCCAGCGCTTTATCGGTGAAATAATCTTCGGCGGGAACGCTAAGTGCATGCGCTTTGATGCGCATGTTAATGTCTTTGGTGACGAGGATGACATGGCGTTTCGGTTGCAACTTTTGCAAATGCACGACCACGCCGAGGATCTGGTTGTCGGCCTTGTTGCCGGCCAACGTCGACGGTATTGGATCGTCAAAGCCGTCGGTCTGCAAAAACAAATGGCCACTGGCGCCGTTGGCATGCGCCTTCAGCGAAATTCCTTGGTCAATGGTGCCAACCGGCACGCGGCTCACAAGTTCGTCTAAAAAGCGGCTCGCCTGCCGCGCGTTACGCGCGACTTCGGACATGCCTTTTTTGTGATTGTCCAACTCTTCCAACGTCACCATCGGAAGATAAACATCGTGTTCCTGGAAATGAAAAAGGCTAGTGGGATCGTGCATCAACACATTGGTATCGAGCACGAAAAGTTTGTTCTTAACAGCAGACACTCGAGGCATATTTTTGGGGTCTAGAGAGTTTTCACAAACGCCAGGACTTCTTGCGCGTGACCCGGCACTTTAACGCCGCGCCATGCTTTGCGCAGCACACCTTCTTTATCGATCACGAAGGTACTGCGCTCGATTCCGCGAACCTGTTTTCCGTACATGTTTTTCATCTTCATTACGTCGAACGCTTTACAGGCGATTTCTTCGGTATCGGATAACAACTCAAAAGGGAAACTCATTTTTGCTTTGAATCCTTCATGCGACTTCAACGTGTCGCGCGAGACACCGCATACGCTGCATTTCAACTTCACGAATTCGCCGTGCAAATCGCGAAACTGCATGCCTTCATCGGTACAGCCGGGGGTGTTGTCCTTAGGATAAAAATACAGCACGAGCGGACTGCCTTGCATCGCGGAAAGCCGGAAACTTTGGTCGCCGGTGGCAGGAACTTCAAAATCGGGAGCGGGTTGGTCGAGCATGAATGTCCTCTACTTTATAAACAAACCATTTATCGGTGGTTACCATCATACAAATTTCTCATGGATATTCTCAACTATTGTGGCGCTTCGAGGAACGGATTTCCTTGCAAAAGCACGGAACCGCTGCGGCCGGGAATTTCGCCCTGCAGCACCTCATAGTGCGGCAGCGAGCCGCGGTCGAGCGCACGAAACGTATCAGCAACGCTTCCCAACCGATAGCCCTGACGCGACCAACCGCTCAACAATGCGTCAAAAACGGTGGCGAGTTTCATGCCCTCTAGCTCCGCGTGCAAGGTGTAGACATGCCCCACTTCCGGCAACTTTTCGGTTATTTTCAAAAGTTCGACTGCCACATTCGATTCATCGACGCCATTGAGGCCGATCAATTCGTCGAGCGTCGGCAAGGTCGTCGGCAGTTGCGGGCAATCGATCAGCTCACCGCGATACACCGGCATAAAAGGAGATCGACCACGCCCGTCGGAACAATAGTCGAAGCCCATTCGTTGCGTGAGGCGGAGTGCGTGAACATTCATCTGCCAACCAGCCGCGCCATGGGTCTTCGCTTTCACGCCGAACGCTTCTTGAAATGCGGTAGCGGCACGCTCCATTTCATGCGCAGTCCACGCAGCATCTTGCTCGATGACATTGTCTTGCCATTTGACGTGATCGTAAGTATGAATGCCGACTTCGAAACCGGCGTCGCGTACCTGCCGCATAAGCGCCGCGCAGCGCTTGCCGATGTGCGGGCCGGGCAACAGCGTGCCAAACATCAAGGTTTTGTAACCGTAGTGGTCGACAACGGAGGTGCGCGACACCTTGTTGAGAAATCCCGGTCGAAACACACGCTTAATGGCGCGCCCAGTATGGTCGGGACCGAGGCTAAATAAAAAAGTAGCGTTAGCTTGATGTTTTTGTAGCAAATCGACCAGTCGAGGCACGCCCTCGAGCGTTCCTCGCAACGTATCGACATCTATCTTCAAAGCGAGTTGATTCAAAAGGATACTGCATGAATAATTTGATCAAATGCTAACACAGTTGCGATGCCGGACGATTCGCTGCTGCGATATACTCAAGCCATGCTAAGTTTGCCGTCGATTGTCTATTTTCTGCTAGTGCTACTGCTCATTATCGCCATCGCTGCGGTTTGGGGCGTAGTTGCCTTAATGCGCTTTCAGCGCAACTTACCGCAGCGATTGGACGAACAAGTCGAGACTCATCACCGCGCCATGCTGTCGGACTTGCACGACGGCCTGACTAAGCAAAGCGATCGAATTTTGGGCAGTCATACCGATAGTTCGGAACGACTACGCTCAACATTGCGGCAAGAACTGGACGCCGCCCGCGAAGTCACTCATAGCCTAAAACTCGCGCAGACCGAAGCGCTTGCGGCCAACCGAGAAGACCTGGTGCGGCAGCTCGGGCAGTTGAGCAATGTATTGCAACAAAAACAAGATTTATTGCGCACGGAAATGCTTGGACAAACACTGCAGAAGCTTGCGGAACAGGCGCGATCAGGGCAAGAAATGGTACAGACGACGCTCGCTAACGTTACGCAACAATTGTCGATGCGAGTCGAAGCGCTGAGTGTGAAAGTCGACGAACGTCTGGATCAAATCAGCGGCAAGGTTCACGAGCGCTTGGAAGAAGGTTTCAAGAAAACTAACGAGACTTTCACCAATGTCATGGCGCGGCTGGCAACGATCGACGAGGCGCAAAAAAAAATCGACGGCCTCACCACCAATGTCGTCAGCTTACAAGAGCTACTCGGCGACAAGCGCTCGCGAGGCGCGTTTGGCGAGGTGCAACTCGAAGCCTTGGTCGCCAATATTCTGCCGAACCAAGGCTATGCAATTCAGCATACGTTATCGAATGGCTTGCGTGTCGACTGTGCGATTTTCTTGCCGGCACCCACCGGAACCGTCGCCGTCGATGCCAAGTTTCCCTTGGAAAATTATCACCGAATGTTTGCCAGTGGTATCACGCCAGCAGAACGTACCCAAGTTGAGCGTCAATTTAAAAATGACATCAAAAATCACGTCGATGCAATCGGCTCGAAATACATACTTCCCGGAGAGACTTCCGACGGGGCAGTGATGTTCGTACCGGCAGAAGCGGTGTTTGCAGAAATTCATGCCTATCATCCGGAAGTGGTGGACTATGCAATGCAGCGACGTGTATGGATTGTCTCCCCGACAACGTTGATGGCGGTGCTCAATACCGCCCGCGCAGTGATGAAGGACGTCGAAACCAGGCAGCAAATTCACATCATCAAAGACGAATTGGGCAAACTCGGGAAGGACTTTTTACGCTTCGACGATCGCATGAAGAAACTAGCGGATCACATCCGCCAAGCAAACCAAGACGTCACGGAAATTCATGTGAGCAGCCGCAAAATCTCTGACCGATTCATGCAAATCGAACGCGTCGAACTCGATGGCATCGCCAACGAGGCCTCGATTACGCTTGAGCGCAAGGAAAATCCATAGTCCGCCATACTAAAAGCAGTGTAGTATTCGCGACAGCGCCACTTAAGAAGGCGCACCTTTACAACAACGAGTGACGCTTCCGATGGCATCGCTGCACGAAAAACTAACCGAAGATCGCGTTCGCCAAAGCATCGCGCTAGCAGAAATCAACCTCAGTGATTTCGACGAGCTCGGCCGCGTTAACCATGCCCTACAAAGCGCCCCGCCCGAGACGTGGTTTCCCCTCGATCGTTTTCTTGATGCCGAGATTGCTCGACTAATCGAGGGCGCGGAGCGGCAGGCGCTGGTGGCGCCGGTGTTGAAAGATATGTTTCGTTCGCTTGCGGGCGCGTCGGTTTCGTTCGAAGACGTTTGTAACCGTCTGCAGATTTGGCTGGATCTGCAATATTTCGGCATGCCACCGGAGTGGCCTGCCATAGCGCATGAGCATTATCTTCGTGCGGTTGCAAACGAACTAGTGCGAATTCAGTGGGAGCGCCAGACCGAGGCACACGCCGCACTTCGCAAATTCGTCATTCTGCATTTGGGTCTCGCAACCGCTGCGCTCATTCACAGCGAGCAAGAACATTATCGGCAGCAACTGTTCTACGATTCTGGTACCAAATTACCGGGCGCAGAACTTTTCCGTGAAACACTAGATCAGCGTATTGCAGAATTTTCTGCCGAAAAACAAGAAATCCTCGCAGTATTGATGCTGGAAACGGTTTCGTCCCACCGACTGTTGGGCTACCCAGGTTATCCAACGGTGGACCAATATATGGCCGAGGTTGCCGTTCGGCTAAAGCCTGTTTTGCGCGCGAAGGACTTTATCGCGCGCTTAGGGCGACAGGAATTTGGTGTCGTACTCCCGAACTTGCGCAGCGAGGGGCAAGCCATGCTCGCTGCGAACAAATTGCTCAGCAAGCTACAAACGCCGATCCTATTGGAATCAACGGAAATTTCGCCGCAGCCGTCGCTGGGCATCGCCCTATTCCCGGAGCATGGGAATGATAGCCAGACATTAATTCGCCTGGCTGAAACCGCGTGTACCGCGGCAAAAAGCTCGCCGGATCCCTATGTGATTTATCAAGCGCACCTGGATCAAAGTGAGCGATTGCAGCGAACCATGGAATCGGAGCTGCGCATGGCCTTGCGCGAGAATGAGTTGATGCTTTTTTATCAGCCTCAGCTCTCTTTAAATTCCGGCATTGTGAATGGCGCCGAAGCCCTATTGCGTTGGCGCAACTCGCGCGGCGAATTTGTGCCGCCCAATGTTATCGTCGACGTCGCCGAGCGCTGCGGCATGATGACCGAGTTGACCCAATGGGTCATGAATACGGCGTTGCGACACAGCGCGGAAATGCGCCTGCACGGAATTGACATCGCCTTAAGCGTAAACCTAGCCGCGCAAGATTTGATCTCGCCGGAGTTTGTTGAGATTACCGATCAGACGCTACGCACCTGGGGGGTTGAACCGAATAAGTTGGTGCTCGAAATTACAGAAGGTTCGATGATCAGTGAAGTTGATAAAGTTCACTCGGTACTGACTCGCCTAAAAGAAGTCGGCGTGGAAATTTCCGTTGACGATTTTGGAACCGGCTATTCGTCGCTTGCTTACTTAAAACGCCTGCCGCTGGACGAACTCAAGATCGATCAAGTGTTCGTGCGCAATATGCTTAAGGATCGTCAAGACGAACGGATCGTTCGCACCATCATCGACCTTGCCCACAACCTGCAATTACGTGTCGTTGCCGAAGGCGTGGAAGACGAAGCAACGTTGATGATATTGAAAGAAATGCATTGCGACGTCGCGCAAGGCTACTGCCTAAGCAAACCGAAACCGCTCAACGAATTCGAGACTTGGTGGTTAGAACGATCGAAACAACTTACTACTTAAGCCGGCCTGCGAGCCAATAACCACGCGGCTTTCCAGGCATGTCTCGTTGCGAGCCGCCTGTATCTGCGCTGCCGATACTGCTCACATTCCATGAACCTGGCATGGCGTTGTAGGGTGGATCAAGCGCAGCGGATCCACCAGGCGGATCAACCGCACTGCTCGTAGCCAAGGGTGTGGTGGATCCAGCGCTTCGCGCTTTGATCCACCCTACATCTGGGTTTGGGTTCATGGAAAGGCAGTAGGGACGGGCGGCGTGGCTTAAGAGCGCGTTGAACGTATCAGCGCGAAATATTGAGAATGCGCAATGCGGCGCAGGCCGCGCCAAAACCATTATCGATATTCACAACCGTCACGCCGGGTGCGCAACTGGCCAAGGCCGAATGCAATGCAGTTTCGCCATTTCGCGCGATGCCATAGCCTACCGACGTCGGCACCGCAATCACGGCGCTACGTGTCAAGCCACCCATCACGCTCACTAGCGCGGCGTCCATTCCTGCGACGACGATGATCACTGCGTGCGCGCGAATAGCCTCGAGTTTTTCCGTTAATCGCCACAGCCCTGCAACGCCAATATCGTTGAACTCCGTCGCAGCGATGGCGTAATAATTGAGCGTGCGCAAGACCTCGCGCGAGACAGGTACATCCGACGTTCCTGCGGTCAAGACCGCAACGCGGGCTGAACCGCTCACAGGCTTGGATTCGCCAAAAACACCTGTTTGCGAAATCGGATCGTAATCGATTCGCTGGCGATGCGCCGCCGCCAAAGCGTCGAATTTTTCTTGCGCTAAGCGCGTTAACAAAAACCGATTGCGGTGTTGCGGCGCTTGGCCGAGAATGCCATCGATTTGCGCGAAATTTTTTCCGGCGCAGAAAATTGCCTCGTCAAAACCAAGGCGTTTTTCGCGGTCAAGGTCTAAGGTAAATTCAGTCACGTTGTCTTCGCCTTCGTTGTCAGCGCCAATTGTTCTGCTTCGCGCCGCAATGTCTCGCGCTCTAAGTGCGTTTTTGCCGAGGATTCTTGCACAGAATCGGACTCGAGTTTCGCCGTCAGCCGACCATCGGGGCGATGCGCAATTTTCACTGCCATCACCGCGCCGGCCACGCTGACCGCAACGTCTTCGCGCGATAAAATGGCGCGCTGAGCAATATGGTAACGGATACCGAGGCTACTGGTTTGGTTAAAGCAGGCCGCGAGGACGCTATCCAGCGCATGCGGCCGACAAAGCAATTGAATGTGATTGACCAATCGACCCTTCTTACCGTAAGCGGGCATCTGCAGCACATCCAACACTCCAGCCATTTCGCGCAAATGAGCGAGGGCGAGTGCAATATCTTCAGCGGTCTGATCGTCGACCTCGAATTCGATGACCGCAATTTCTTCGCGCGCGATCCCTGATGTTTCGCCGTCGGCAAACGCCATGACACGCAACGTATTACTCATTCCCATAAAACGTCGTGTTCCAAATCCATAGCCGGATGCACTTAATTTTTTTCCACCGGATGGCATGCGATCGGAACATTTCAGATGACGCACGATCGCCGCGCCGGTCGGAGTGACACGTTCTCCCGGTCGACCATCATCGTGCCAGGCAAAACCTTCTAACAGGCGCGCCGTTGCTGGGCTGGGAACCGGCAGGGGGCCATGGGCCGTTTTTACCATACCCGAACCTTTGGGTAACGAGCCGATCGACCAAGACGTGGCCGCGCAAGATTCAATCAGAAATGCAGCCCCAACGATATCCGCGATAGAATCCCAACCGCCCAACTCATGAAAGCTCACGTCCTTCGTCTCGACGCCGTGAATTTGCCCTTCAACTTCTGCGAGCAAGGTGAAAATGGAAATCGCGCGATCGCGTACTTTTACAGCAAGCAGACTCGACGTTAACGCGTCGACAATATCGGCAAACGCACGATGCTCGTGGTTATTTTTTGATGATTCGTCGACAATGAATCGCCTGCCAGTTAACGCAAAATCTTGGAACGCCTCACTTTGAATATGGATGTTGTCAGGCAAACCGGCTGTTCGAATTGCCGCGATCATCGGCGCTTCCAATTCGGGATAAGTGTGAAGCATCGCCGCAATGAACATGTCTCCCGCCACGCCGCCGACGGGATCAAGATGAATATGAATCAAAATTGAATAAGACCTAGCTTAATTTGAGTTGCGTTTTGACGTCCGGATGCTGCAAAACATCGGCATTGACGACGTACTTCGGCACCTCACCTTTGGCCACAGCTACCGCCGCGCGAAATGCTCCTTCCGCGTTGCCACGAAAACACTCGTCGGTCCAACAAATCGAATGGGGCGTGACGATCACATTGTCCAATCTAAAAAGCGGATTGTCGCCCGAGGCCGGTTCTTGTTCGAAAACGTCCAACGCCGCGCCGGCAATGCGTTTGCTTGTTAGCGCCTTAAGTAGCGCGATTTCATTGACGATCGGACCGCGCGCAGTATTGATCAAATAAGCACTATCTTTCATTAAATTCAGTTCGCGCTCACCAATTAATCCCTTGGTTTGTTCGCTTAAAAAACAATTCACACAAACGAAATCCGCCTCACGCAACACGCTGTCCATATCGGTCAATTTCACACCGAGTTTGTCGGCGTCAGCCTGGGTTTTAGCGGGATCGCATGCGATCAATTTCATATTCAACGGCGCAAGCAAGCGAAACATCTCACTGCCGATGTTGCCCATGCCAATCGATCCAACCGTCTTTCCGATCAGACCCTCACCCATATGAAATTTGGTTTCGTTCCAGCGACCAGCGCGGGTGATACGGTCCTTCAAGAATAATTTATGCGACAGCGCTAGGATAAAAGTCAAAATACTGGTCGCAACAGGGCGCCGCACGCCTTCGGGCGTAATAGCCAAAATTACGCCGTTGGCGGTACAGGCCGGAACGTCGACGTTATCGTAGCCCACGCCTAAGCGCGCGACGATTTTCAGGCGTCGGTTTGGCCCTGCCAGCGTCGCAGCGGTCGTTCGCGGCATCAGCACGCACAACGCATCGTAGGAGGCCGCATGGGCGGCGGTGAGCTCCTTGACATTCTCCGGTATGAATTCCCATTCAATGATTGGATCGTCGAGAACTTTCAACGCCGCCGCATCAAACACAGTCTTACCGTCATCGCGCAATGCATCACGAGTGATGCCGACGCGAAATTTTTGAACGGCCATAGTTACTTGCCTTTCTTCGCTACTTTCTTGACTGAGGCTACTTGCCTACGCATGCCGCCGATCAAAGTCGTCATTGCATTTTGCAGCAAACCGCTATCTAATCCGGTCGCGATAATGTTAAAGCCATGATCTACGTACTCGGTCGCCCATTTTTCATCGGCCGCCATAAAACCCGCGGCGCGCTTGTGTTTACGTGCGGTCGCAACGATTTTCTTAACGGCCTCGAGGTACTTGGGATGAGAAAACTGCGCGGGTATGCCCATGAAATTTGTTAAATCAAAATGGCCAAGCCACAAACAATCCACACCATCGACTTTCGCAATGGCATCGACATTCTTCAAACCTTTCGCCGTTTCGATTTGGCAAATCACAAATGTGCGTTCATGAATCGCGGCGATCTTTTCCGTTACATCGCCGCCCTGATAATCGTCCTGCGCCACGCCGAAGGCCGCGCCACGATAGCCGAGCGGCGGATAGCGCGTGCACGAAACAATCATCTCTGCTTGTTCCTTACTCTCCACCATGGGCACCATAATTCCCATCGCACCCAGGTCAAGCATGCGTGCGATAAAGTGATATTGAGTGGTCGGCACGCGCACCATCGGCACCAAATCGAGCCCACGGCAAAGCGCAAACATCTGCTTCATCAACCCGATGTCGGTCCCGGCATGCTCCATATCGAACAATATAAACTCCGCGCCGGCGTTCTTCGCAATTTGCGGAATACCCGGTGAAAAAAACTCAAAAAACATTGCACCGAACGCATGCTCGCCCCGCGCTAGCTTGGCCTTAACCGGATTATTTCTCATTCTCGCCCCCTCTGGTATGGAAATGCGCTGGCTAATTTCGGCGCCGCTGGCCAATATCGCAGTCGCGCTTCATCACGCTATAGGCTGCCTTAGCGTCGGCCAATTGATCACCCACGCGACCGTGGATCATTTTCACGATGGCGACTAGATTACTTTTTTCGAGTTCGCCCTGCCAATCGGTTTGAGTCGCGACGGCTGCGATCGCATCGTCTTTGGTCTGACCTTTTTCCCGACTACTCATCGCGTTGGCCGCGTACTGCCCGATGTCTTCACAAGTCATCGCGCCAGTGTCGTAGGCATAGGCAAATGGAGCGAAAAATCCTACCAATAAAACAAACAGAATTGAATTACGCATCTATTATTTTCAAGTTAGTTTTGATTGGCTCATTATAAGCCTAAGCCTCGCGTTTATGCCGAACTCCCAAACACACTTTTCCACAATTGCGTTACCGGTTGCGTATAGGCCATAGCAGTATCGATGTGCACTCTGGCCACGGCATCTCCGTCGAGCCAAGCGCGATGTTGCAAGCGGCGCAATTCTCGATAGGAGTCGGCGACCGCTCTGGCCTGATCTTCCGCGATCAATCCAAGTGTACCGGCTCGCTCCAGCAAAGCGATATTGCCGGCATTTGTCGTCAGGGCATCGTAACAATGCGCATGGGCCAACACCAGATATTGCACGATAAATTCAATATCGACTAAGCCACCATGACTGTGCTTAACATCAAATATTTCTGCTGGGACTGGATGACCTTCATGCATCTTTTTGCGCATCGCGAGGACGTCGTCGCGAACGCGTTGCGGATCGCGCTTTTGCTGCAAGATGCGGTTGCGAATCCGCTCGAATTCGGCGCCGACCTCGCCGTTGCCGGCACAAAAACGAGCCCTAGACAGCGCTTGATGCTCCCACAGCCACGCCTGGTGCGCCTGGTAATCGGCAAATGCCGCGACGCTGCTCACCAATAGACCGCTGGCGCCGTCGGGCCGCAAGCGTAAATCCGTATCGTAAAGATCGCCCGATGACGTATAGGTCGAAAGCCATGAATTGAGGCGCTGCGCCAGGCGCGCATAATTTTCCGCCGCATCGGGATGAGCGTCGTTGAATAAGAAAATGATGTCGAGGTCAGAGCCATACCCCAATTCTTTTCCACCGAGCTTGCCGTAGGCCACGATACAAAATTGCGGCACATCGCAATGCTTCACCTTCAAGCCGCGCCACACGGCGGTTACGGCGATATCGAGCAGGCAATCGGCGAGATCGCTCAAATGATCCGACAGTTTTTCCAATGCAAGCTGGCCGGCGATATCCTGCGCAATCAGTCCAAATATTTGGGTTTGCTTGAAATGGCGCAAAAGATCCCACTGCCGTTCTACGTCGCCATCATATTGCAGAATTTCCATTTGCAATTTGCGCTTCAAATCCGGCCAGTCAGGCACGGCGCCCAGCTCTCGATGGTCAAGCAATTCGTCGAGCAGAATCGGATGCTGCGCCAGATAATTCACGGCCCAACCACTGGCCGATGCCAACTCGATGACTTTTTTTAATGCGCTACGATTTTCCAGTAGGAGTGCAAGATACGTTTCACGTCGACTAATGGACTCCAATAAGTCCAAGGTTCGAAACAATGCTGCGTCGGCGCGAGGCAATCCCGCTGCCATGTCTATCAGGGCTGGAACCAACGCGTCAAATCGCGCGCGGCTTGATTCTGGAAGCTGTTGATAGCGAGCGCTGCGGCGTATTGCGGCGAGGCGCTCGGATACGGTAGCGCCGTTATCAAACCCCAGATTTTCCAAAATCTTTACCGATTCCATTTTGGGTAACGAATCCCGCCAGACCGCCGCTAAGACGCTGTCGTCGTCTAATGGTTGATGCGAGAAAATTGCGTCGAACTGCCGCGTCACACTATTTCGATGTTGCTCCAGCAAAGCCGACACCTTTCGATACTCATCTAGATTCAGTGATTGAGCAATGCGGATCTGGTTATCCGCATTGGACGGCAAAGAATGGGTTTGCGCGTCGTCTAGGTACTGCAGACGATGTTCCAAGTTGCGCAAAAAAACATAACTCGCGATAAGCATTTCCGCGTTGTCTTCGGAAACGAGCTTGAGCTGCGCCAGGTAGCTTAACGTCGAGATGGTCGATCGGCCTTGTAAGCGCGCATCGCGACCACCTCGAACTAGCTGAAATACCTGAGCTAGAAACTCAATTTCACGAATGCCGCCCGGCCCAAGTTTAATGTTGTCGATTCGATCGAAACGTTTCACTTCGGTGCGAATCTGGCTATGCAAGTCGCGTAACTGGGCCACCGCTGCAAAATCCAAGTAACGCCGATAGACAAAAGGTTTAACCAACGCCGCAAGCTCACCATGTCGAGAACCGGTGATGGGCCGCGCCTTAATCCAAGCATAACGCTCCCACGGACGGCCCTGGGTGATAAAGTAGGTCTCCAGCGCTGCAAAACTAATCGCTAACGCGCCGCTTTCCCCATAGGGGCGCAGGCGCATATCGACACGAAATACGAAGCCATCCGACGTCACCTCGGAAAGTATCGCGATAATCTGCTTGCCCAGCTTACTGAAAAATTCGTGATTGCTGATTTTGTGCGCGCCGTTCGTATCACCCTCTTCGGGGTACACAAAAATCAGATCGACGTCCGACGACACATTGAGCTCTGCGCCCCCAAGCTTACCCATGGCGACCACGACTAGTTCTTGCGGCGTGCCGGATTCCACGCCAATTGGCATGCCAAAGCGCTCGATTAAATCGCGTTGCGCTTGGCAATGCGCAGCCGAAATGGTGACTTCCGCGAGGTCGGTCATCGCGGTCATGACCTCTGCAAGGTTCGCCATACCGGCCAGATCGCGCGCCGCGACGCGCAGCCATACTTGCTGCCGAAGCTTTCGTGTCGCGATTTTTAGTTCGGTAAGATTGTTTTCTGCGACAGACTGAACCAATCGTTCCATTTCCGTGCGCGAAAATGGCTGTCCAGCGACTTCTCCAAGGTCGGCGAAGAGTTGCGGCTCGGCATCGAATAGTCGCTGCGCAAAATGGCTATGCGAGCGCAGGCGCTCGATGGTCGCCGAAAATTCACCCATTATAAGTAGAAAGCGTCGTCCAAATCATAGTCAGATCGTTACCAGTAGAGTGGACATAACCTGTTATCATTTTACAAAATTTGTCATGAAAGTATGTCTGGTTTGAGCCGCCGTTGGGCCTGGCGTGTCGCATTGTCGCTAATTATCCTCGTCGTAGTCGGCCTGTTGGCGGTCGGCTTGGCCTTGCGTTACTGGTACGTTCCTCACGCTAGCGAATATCGCGACAAAATTGCCGCCGTCATTTCGAACACCGCCGGCACACCCATTGCGATCGAGTCCGTACAGGGGAGTTGGGAAGGCCTACGCCCCGCCTTGGAATTCAAATCCCTAACCGTCTTTGACCACAAACAGCATCCAGCGATCAAACTCGATCGAATATACGGTGTTCTGTCTTGGTGGTCATTACTCTATGGCTCGATCGAATTCTTCCGGCTTGAGATCGATCATCCTACGCTGGCATTGCGCCGCGATAAAGCCGGCAAACTATTTTTGGCCAACATTGCGCTTCCACAAGGCGATCCGACGGAAGATACCGCGCTCGCCGATTGGCTTTTAAAGCAACGCAGCGTGGTCATCAATAACGCGACGTTGTCATGGCAGGATGCCAAAGTCAACGACGAAGTCTTAGTATTAACGGAAATTGGCTTTCTCCTTGAAAATCGCGGTCAGCAACATAACTTTGGATTGGGCGCAAAACCACCCATTGGAATAGCCAGTCCGCTTGCTATTAGCGGCAATGTTCGCGGTGGCTCTTTTTCGCAGCTACGCAACTGGAGTGGGGAAATTCAAACTCACTTACAAAATATCGATTTGGCAACTTTACGCCGCTTCATCCCCGTTCCGGAGGAACTGCGGCGCGGCGCTGGCGGTGTTAAGCTGACATTCAGCGGCGATGGGCGGGGTCACCTTAGCGTTACCACCGATCTCGATCTAAAAAATGTTCAAGCGCAATTTAATTCGAGTGTCGCACCGTTAGAGCTTGCAGAAGTCACCGGTAAAATTAGCGTTAAGCACCTTGCTCCCGGTTTCGAAGCTACTACCAACAACCTTGCCATAAAGTTAGGTGGCAGCCCAAAATCATGGCGACCCGGCGATGCCAAAATCGTGTTTGATCCCGGTGACGAAAAGCGCCCTGAGCACGGCGAAATCACAACCAAACAAATCGAATTGACCGGATTACTTGTCGTGCTGCGGAGTGTGCCGCTGCCACCGGATACGCGCGAGCAGTTGCGCAATTTCGCGCCGTCAGGTCAATTGAACAATTTCATAATCGGCTGGACACGAACTACCACGGGAATCGGTCAATATCAACTGAAGGGTCAATTTCAAAATCTCGCGACCGCACCACACAATAAAGTTCCCGGATTTACTGGCCTGAGCGGCAGTATCGACGCCAATCAGCGCGGTGGCGGCATTGCATTGGATAGCAAAGGATTAGTCGTCAAGGCCCCGACGACATTTGTCGAAGACCTGAAATTCGATACCTTGACCAGTCAGGCGACTTGGAACACCACCAAAGACGGCGTCGACGTCAAAGTCGACAATTTCGCTTTTGCCAATCAGGATGGCGCGATAGCGGCGAGTGGTCTGTACAAATCCGTCGCCGGCACGCCCGGCTGGACCGACATCAAGGGCCAATTGCTGCGCGGTGATGCCCGTGGCATCTGGCGCTACGTGCCACGGGTTGTGCCGGATACGGTTCGTGAGTGGCTGAAAACGTCGTTGCTCGCCGGCAAATCAGAAAGCGGATCATTTCAACTCAAAGGTAATTTGTTTGATTTCCCCTTTCCCGATAACAAAGGAGGGGTATTCGAAGTCATCGCCGATGCGCACGATGGCGTGGTGCGCTACGTGCCAAACTGGCCAAGCATCGAAGATATATCCGCTAAGCTTATTTTTCGCGGTATCACCATGGACGTGATCGGGCAAAAAGGCCGCGTGTTTCAGAGCAATATTAATGCCGCGCGAATTCGCATCGCCGATTTGGCCCATCACGATCCCATTGTCAATCTTGAACTACGCGCCGACAGCAATGTGCAAGATGGGCTGCGCTTCATCAACGAAAGTCAGGTCAAAGAATTTATTAATCACGCGACGGATCGCTTTACGGGAAGTGGCAATAGTAAGCTCGATTTAGTTATGGCGTTGCCCCTCGCGCGCCTAAACGAAACGCGCGTAACCGGCGACTGGGAATTCCTCAACGGCAAAGTCACCGACCAACAAGAGGCCATTCCCGATCTCGAGAAGATAAGCGGGCGCCTGTTGTTTTCAGAACGCGGTATCGAGGCAAAGCAATTGCGTGGCGAAACCCTAGGTGGGCCGGCCCAGGCGAGTTTTTCTACCGACAAAAATCATCGATTGACCATTAACACCAGCGGAAAAGCAACCGCTCAGGGTGTCTACAAGCAATACAAAAGCCCGGCCATTAAGTATTTCAGCGGCGCCGGCGATTGGTCTGGCGTCATTCAAGTTCACCGCGGCGAAACCAATATTAAGATTGGCGCGAAAGGGACATTACTTGGCGGCCCGGCGACCCTCAATATCAGCAACGATAAAGATGGGACGATTCGCCTCGTCGGCAACGGCACCGCTACGCTCGCCGGCATGCGGCAGAATTTTGATTCGGGCGCCATGAAGTATGTCAGCAGCGACGCTGGCTGGAATGGTACGGTTTTGGTTCGCGATAAAGGCGCGCAACTGAAGGCAATCGCAAAAACGAACGTACTCGGCACTGCAGCGCAGTTCAATATTGCAACAACGGCCGATGGCACAACGACTATTGAAGGCGGCGGCAATATTGAAACGGCCGCGGTTGAAAAGGAATTGCAATTAGCGATCTTGAGAGATTTTTCCAAGACAACTGAATGGAAAACTAAGATCAAAATCAAAGACAATAAGAGCGAGATCGGCATCACCGCCATCGGTAAACTTTATGGCGAGCCCGTCAATGTCGACGTGAATAGCCGCGGCAATGAAGCCTGGGACATTCGCGCCAGCGGTAGCGCGACGCCAAGGATGATCAAGCAAATTTGGCCGCAATCGTGGGTCGACTCACTGTCCGGCGCCAGCCCATGGACCGGCACGTTCGAAGTTCGCGGCGTAAAGTATTCGGGAAAATTGGACTCGGATCTACGCGGCCTGGCCTCCAAATTACCTCAGCCGCTGGCGAAAACCGCCAACGAGTCTTGGCCCTCTCACATTGATATTTTGCAACGAGATGCGAAGCAAGAGTTGTGGCGCATCAAGCTCGGCGATCAGATTAAAGCGCAGTTGGTCTTGCGTGAAACTGGGAATGGCAAGCGCGAGGTTCCACAAGGCGAAGTCACATTCAATCAGGCCCCGCCCGATCCCGCGCGACCCGGACTTTGGCTAAGCGGCAACGTCGACAATTTGGATGCCGATGGCTGGCGCATTCTCTACAAAGGCATGGCCGGCGCCGTCAGCGCGAAAACCGACGCGCCTGCCGCGATCGTTATTGGTGGCATCGACATCACGGCGACGAATATGACGCTGTTCGATCGTCGCTTCGCTAATTTTCAAATCAAAGCGGAGCAGGGAAAAACCCAATGGCTGATCGGCGTTGATGGCAACGACGTTCGCGGCAATGCCTTGTGGCAGTCTGACGGAGCGGGTTTTGTTTCGGCGCGTTTTAGTCAATTACATCTACCGGCGGCCAATCCCAGCGTAGCGGGGAGCACGTCCGCTCGTCCAGCGCCGGGCAATACCGGACGGTTACCGTCAATGGATATCGCCGCCGATTCGTTTCAAATCGGCAAGCGCAAGCTCGGCCGCTTAGAGTTACTGGCAAAACAAGAAGGTCAAGATTGGCGCATCGAGCGCGTGCGACTATCCAGTCCGGCTGGGGTATTCAGCGCGGATGGCGTTTGGCAAGGATGGCTCGATCGACCGCAAACTTCCATGAACGTTAATCTGCGCGTAAGCGACCTCGGCCAGTTTCTTGGCAATGTCGGCTACCCTGGTACGGTCAAGCGCGGCAGCGCGGAAATCAATGGGCAGGTGTCTTGGATCGGCGATCCTTATGCCCTCGATCCGCCAACGTTAAGCGGCAACTTTAGCCTTATCGCAAAATCCGGGCAGTTTCTCAAAGCGGAACCGGGGGTCGGTAAATTGCTGGGCTTGATCAGCTTGCAATCGTTACCAAAACGGATCAGTCTCGACTTTCGCGATATTTTCAGCGAGGGCTTTGCCTTCGACGACATATCCGCGACGGTAAAAATGGACTTAGGCGAATTGAAGACCGATGATTTTTTTATGCGCGGCTCCGCAGCCGGTGTGATCATGCAAGGCACTGCGGACGCGCGTACGGAAACGCAAAACCTCAAAGTGCGAGTGATACCCAGTTTGGCGGAAACGATCGCCATCGCCGGGGG
>JANOLP010000019.1:0-1679 GCA_031419835.1 Pseudomonadota bacterium
TTTGCGCAGCGGTACCAGCCACTGCGCAAAGGCGCTCGCATCAGTCAACGTCGCGTGCTCGCCGAAGAACTGCAATCGGCCGTCACGATGAACAGTGGCGAGTGCTTCCAGGAAACGGCGTCGAAACAGTCGCGACAACACCCGTACCGATAGAAAGAAGCCGGGCTTACAATTTACCCAGCGCTCGCCGTCGAGCGAGACACCACCGCCCGGCACGATGCCATGCACATGCGGATGATGCGTCAGCGCCGAGCCCCAGGTGTGCAGCACCAGCGTTGCACCGATACGCGCGCCCAGATGTTTGGGATCGGCGGCAATAGCGGATAGCGTTTCAGCGGCGATCGCGAACAACAGGCCATAGATCACGGTTTTGTTGTAATACGCGATGTCGCTAATCGGTGCTGGCAAAGTGAACACGACGTGGTAATAGTCCACCGGCAGCAAATCGGCCTGACGGGCCTCGAGCCAACGCTGCGCCGCACGCGCTTGGCACTTTGGGCAATGCCGATTGCGGCACGAGTTATAGGAAATCTCGTGGTGCTCGCAAGCTTGGCAACGCAAGACATGGCCGCCCAGTGCCGCGCTACGGCATTGTTCAATTGCCGACATGACCTTGAGTTGCCCCAGACTTAAATGTCCGCGTTGCACTTGACGCCAGGCCGGGCCATGGGTGCGGAAGATATCGGCCACCTCCAAGGCATAACGCCTCACGGAGACGGCCTATAAAGTTCGCGTGTCCTCTAGCGGACTGATCACTTCGCGCAGCGTTTCGGTTGCCACTTGCGCATACAACGCAGTGGTATCGAGCCGCTTGTGTCCGAGCAGCACTTGGATGACGCGAATATCGACCTTCTGCTCCAGCAAGTGCGTGGCGAAGCGTATGCATGCCAACGCGCTTGTTGATGCCTGCAGTCTGCGCGGCATCACGCACGGCGCGGTTGAGCTGACGCGTGCACAGGGGCTCGACCGGATTCAACCCCGGAAACGCCCGAGCGAAGGAGCGCAAGGACATCGCAGCCGTTGATGAACGCGAGGTGATCGCGCAACAAGATGGGAAACCGCCTAACCCACCGCTGCAGCCGACGAGCCGCGCGAAGAGCAACGCCAAGTCGAAGCGGCATCGAAGCGCGGCTCGCAGCTGAGCGGCAAACGTGAACGGCGGGTTTTCGGTGGCGTTTAAAGGATCATTTCAACGGCGGCTCTTGGGCGGCATTGATGGCGATGGTCTGCGAAACCGAATAATTTTTCGAAACGCCACAAATTTGCCGTTCGCGAACGTCGACTAAAAAAACCAGCGTATGTCGGCATTGTGCGGTTACTGTTTTGTTGCATTGCGCAATGCTATTTCCGCAATGGATCGATTTTGATTCATCACACTCGAACCCGCACAAAACATATGGATAAGGGATGATTGATTCTGTGCATCAGCGCCCTAAGGTTTTTAGGGAAATCGTAACAACCTTCTCGTCAGTCATTTCACGGATAGCATATTTCGGCCCCTCGCGGCCGATACCGCTGTCCTTGACGCCGCCATAAGGCATGCCATCCACCCGCGAACTCGATGTTTCGTTGACGTGAACGGCTCCTGACTTGATAGCGCGCGCGGCTTGGAACGCCCATTCGAGATTATTCGTGAATACGCCCGTTGCCAATCCGAAGGGCGTCGCATTGATGCTATC
>JANOLP010000020.1:0-3388 GCA_031419835.1 Pseudomonadota bacterium
CAGGGAAAGTCGGCACAAGCCTGGCGCTATCGTGCGCGCCGGTCGTCTATTACGTCAGATTTCAATGTTGGGATCATAGAACGTAACGATCATGTATTTGTGCCAACGGGTCTTGCCTCATGCAAGACTGATGTTACGTCCAGGATGCCATAATAGGGCAATCAACTCAGCGTAACACCGATACAATATCCGGTATGTCGAGCGCGTAACTTTTGCAACGTCGCTACTTTCTTTGTTGACGGCGATGGCGCCACGAATGCTTCTAGCATGAACGGGTGCGCTAATCGATGGATCAAGATCGAGGTGAGCGAAAAAACCTTGTCTTCCGAAGCCCGGGCGAGAAGTTGCAGGATTGTTGTTCAATTGCTGCGAAGGTCGCACGGATAAGCTCGAGACAGCCAATAGTATATTCAATATGAAGGATTTAGGCAAAAATGCTGTGACTTTCGTTCGGGTAGCCGAATCGGGCGATGGGCAGCGTTTGGATAATTATCTTTTTCGCACACTAAAAGGTGTGCCGAAGAGTCACGTCTATCGTATCGTGCGCAGCGGCGAAATTCGCGTCAACGGTAAGCGCGCCCAGCCCACCACGCGGCTCGGTGAGGGCGATGAACTGCGCGTGCCGCCGATCCGTTTGGCCGAGCCGGCGGAAAAACCAAGCTTTCCCCGGTTGGCGCCGATGCCAGAGATTATCTTCGAAGATGAAACCCTGATTGCCCTAAACAAACCCGCTGTGATGGCGGTTCATGGCGGTAGCGGCATTAGTTCTGGGGCCATCGAAGTCTGCCGAGCGGCGCGGCCGGAATTGAAGTTTCTAGAACTGGTGCACCGGCTTGATCGCGATACGTCGGGTGTTTTGCTGTTGGCGAAAAAGCGCGCCGCGTTGTTAGGCATGCACGCCTTGCTGCGCGACGGCGGCACGGACAAGCGCTATCAGGTGTTGGTAAAAGGCCAATGGAAAAACGACAAGCAAAGCGTCAAACTGGCGTTGAAGAAATATGTCACCGGCGAGGGTGAGCGGCGGGTTTCGGTCCAAGAAGACGGCCAGGAATCCCACACGATTTTCCGCAAAACCCAAGTATGGTCAGACTATTCTTTGCTTGAGGCGGAACTGAAAACCGGTCGCACCCACCAAATTCGCGTGCATCTGGCGCATTTGGGTTTTCCGATTTTGGGCGACGAGAAATACGGCGATTTTCCGTTGAATCGTGAATTGTCGAAACGCGGATTAAAAAGGATGTTCCTGCACGCCGCGTCGTTGAGCTTCGAACATCCGATCACAAAAATGCCGCTGAGCTTGGCCGCGCCGCTGGCACCGGAACTCGCTCAATTTCTTTCTAGTCTTCGATAACAATTTCCGAACATGGCCATTTCAAATACCTACAACGCTGCCGCCGATTTGCTGCAACGAAACTTGGGCACCGATCGCACCAATAAAATTGCATACATCGACGACAATGGGCGCTACTCCTACGGCGAACTCGCCGACCTCGCCGGGCGTTTCGCCAATGCGCTGAAGCGTTTAGATGTCACGCAAGAACAGCGTATTTTGCTCGCCTTGCATGACAGCATCGATTTTCCGGTCGCATTTCTCGGCGCGATTCAGGCCGGGATCGTGCCAGTTTGCGTCAACACTTTACTCACGACGCAGGACTACGATTACATGTTGCGCGATAGTCGTGCGCAAGTGCTGGTCGTGTCCGAAGCACTGTTGCCGGTGTTCGCTCCCATCGTCGAAAAAGGTTTGCCGCACCTGAAGCACATCGTAATTTCTGGAAAAGCCGGCGTTGGGCAAACCTCATTTGCCACCATGCTCGCGGAATCCGAAATTGAAAAAACATTCGCTGAGACGACCGCCGACGACATGTGTTTCTGGCTTTATTCGTCCGGCAGCACCGGCGCGCCGAAAGGCACAGTGCATGCGCATTCCAGCCTGGTGCAGACGGCAGAGCTATATGGCAAACCGATCTTGGGCATACGCGAGAATGACGTGGTGTTTTCTGCGGCTAAGTTGTTTTTTGCCTACGGCTTGGGCAACGGCTTGAGCTTTCCCATGAGCGTCGGCGCCACAACGATCTTGATGGCCGAACGCCCCACGCCTACCGCCGTATTCGCGCGACTGACAAAGCACGAGCCAAGCATTTTCTACGGCGTGCCGACGTTGTTTGCCGCGCTGCTAGCCAGTCCCGAGTTGCCGTCGGCGAATAAGGTGAATTTACGCCGTTGCACTTCCGCCGGCGAAGCGCTGCCGAAAGATCTCGGCGAGCGCTGGCAACGGCATTTCGGCGTCGATATTTTGGATGGCATCGGCTCGACAGAAATGCTGCATATATTTATGTCGAATCAGCCGAACGATGTCCGTTACGGCACCACCGGCCAAGCCGTGCCGGGTTACGAAATCCGCTTGGTCGATGATCAGGGCGAGCCGGTGAAGCAGGGCGAGATCGGCGACATGCATGTGAAAGGGCCGACGCGGGCGATTTTGTATTGGAACATCCGCGAACGCTCCCATCAAACCTTCGCCGGAGAATGGACCAAAAGCGGCGATAAATATTTGCAAGACGAAGCGGGTTATTACGTCTACTGCGGCCGTAGCGACGACATGCTCAAAGTCAGCGGCCAATATGTTTCACCGGTCGAAGTCGAGGCGGCGTTGGCAACCCACGAAGCGGTGTTGGAGGCGGCCGTCGTCGGCAAAGCCGATGAAGACAAGCTTGTTAAGCCCAAAGCTTATGTTGTGCTCAAGGCGAACATGCAAGCTAACGACGAGCTTTTCGAAATATTGAAGCAACACGTCAAAGGCAAACTCGCGCCGTTTAAATATCCGCGCTGGATTGAGTTCGTCAACGAACTACCGAAAACAGCGACAGGCAAGATTCAGCGATTTAAGTTGCGCGGTTGATTGATATTGTCGTCACGAAAAGCGCTGCCGCTAATTTGTGTCATTCCCGCGAAGGCGGGAATCCATTTGGCAGCGCAAATTTCAGCGCAGTATGGATTCCCGCCTTCGCGGGAATGACAGCTAACTATACTCAATGCCTGGGCAATGGCCTGGAAGCCAATATCTATGCGGCTCTTCAGGCATTCTAGAGATATTGAGGCGCGCGCACATACGAGGCGGGCAGCGCAACTACTTGCACCGCGATTTCAGATATGCGAGCATGGCCTACGTCGTGCCGAATTACTGGTTAGACGCAGTTCAAGTAAGTGGTAAAAACAACTTCTGGAGGATAGTGATGAGAGCATTAGCAAAAATTTCCCTATTGGGCGGGATGGCCTTGGCAATGGGTTACACCACTGCATTCGCCGACGAGCCGCCGATGAGCGACAAACCCTTAACCGAAAAATGGTTCCCGACTGAATTCGGCGCCGATGACAAAGCCGGTGC
>JANOLP010000021.1:0-5694 GCA_031419835.1 Pseudomonadota bacterium
ATTCCCGCCTGCGCGGGAATGACAGTCAACGACGCGTCTCGTGGATAACCCAGGTTATGGATCTTTCCGTTTAAGGCTATCCGATAGTTGTTTGATTGTCTCAAGACCTAACTTCTGCAACGTCGCAACATTTTTCTGATAGATGCCCTCGACATCGGGAAATGTCTCAACCGCACGCGTCACACTTTCTTCGCGCAACAAATGCAATGTTGGAAAAGGCGAGCGGTTGGTAAAGTTAGCGACATCGTCGATTTCCGTATCGGCAAACTGATAATGTGGATGAAAGCTCGCAACCTGAAGTACGCCATCAAGCTCCAGTTCCTCGACTACCGAATCGCACACATCGAGGAAATCGTTGTAGTCCAGAAAATCCGTCAACACATTCGGGTGGATTAATAGCGTGGTGTCGGTTTGCGCGGGATCGGCCTGCGCCAGGAATTGCAATTCTCGCTCCAGATCTTCGAGCAGCACGTCGCTATTGCGTGCATCGCTCACGACAAAACGGACCTGATTTTTAACATGTACGGCTTTCGCGAACGGACACAGATTCAGGCCGATGACTACTTTTTCGAGCCAAGTACGCGTTGCGTTGATGACGGCATCGTTATCGGTAGGCATGGTTGCGAGAAAATGAATTGTTCACGGTGATATACTTTTTGATGAAAACCCGTACATTATATGCGGGTAAATCGTGCTGGTTTCGTGAAAAACTGTTGGAGGAAATCAATCGTGCAATCTCCTATCTTGCGACAGAGCGAGGCATTCGATGTTCGGCCAATCGGCGCCGCCTACGCCGCGGAGATTGCGGGCCTTAACCTTGCGAATCCGCTTGGCGACGATGTATTTCGTGCGCTCTATCCGTTGTTTCTGCAACACAAGATTTTGGTGTTTCGCGACCAAAATTTCGACGACGATGCGCATTCTCAATTCGCGCGGCGCTGGGGAAAGCTTCAAGTCCACGTACTCAATCAATATCACAAGGCAACGAATCCCGAAATAATTTACCTCAGCAATCTCGATCGAGAAGGCAAGCCAAAGGGCGAACATCCCGATCCAGGCGCGGCGATTTGGCATACCGATGGTTCGTGGGCAAGAGAGCGCGCGCTCGCGACAATGCTCTATGGCATGGTGTTGCCAAAATCCGGCGGCGACACGCTATTCGCCGACATGGTCGCGGCTTACGATGCACTATCGGCATCGATGCAGCAGAAACTTGAGTCCCTCGTTGCGGTTCATAGTCTCGACTATTCGCGCAGCCAAACCGGCGCGAAACAACAAATGACCGAAGCGCAAAAGCGCGCCGCGCCGCCTGTCGAACATGCTGTGATTCGCGTTCATCCCGATACCGAGCGCAAGGCGATATATTTGGGGCAACACGCTTCACATATTGTCGGCATGGCCGTCGACGCGGGCAGGGCGTTGATCAGGGAGATCAATGAACACGCGACACAGCCGCAGTTTATTTATGTCCATCGCTGGCAACCGCGCGACTTTGTGATGTGGGACAATCGTCAGGTGATGCACAAGGCGACGGATTTCGATTGGATCAACGATGTGCGCACCATGCGGCGCACGACCACCGTCGGCGAAAAAATTCAGGAGGCGTAGTGTGAAAAATTTGTGGCTAACAGCTTTTGCTTTTCTTGCCGCGATCGTTTGCGGTTTACCGGTTTACGCGGCCGATACGATCACATTGCACGGCGCGGTGCAATTCAATGATGAGCATCCGTATAACAAAGCGCTGCTGAAATTCGAGGAGCTGGTAAAGAAATACTACGGCAAGCCGGTTAATTTTATTTTGCATCGCAATAGCGAACTCGGTTTGGAAAAAGATTATTTCGCCTACATGAGCCAAGGCGTGTCAGTCGACTATGGCATCGCGTCGCCGTCGCATATGTCGACGTTTTCACCGGCAGCGCCTTTTATGGATATGCCGTTTCTGTTTCGCGATTACGATCATTGGAACAAAGTATTGGCGACCGACGTGTTTAAGCCCATCGTCGATGCGGTCGCGAAAAAAGCGGATGTGATGTTGGTCGGCTTCGCCGGCGGCGGCGTGCGCAATCTAATCGCCACCAAACCCGTGCGCAATATGGCTGAGCTGAAAGGTTTGCAGATGCGCGTGATGGGCGCGCCGATCCAGACGAAAATGTTCGGCGCCATCGGTGCTGCGCCGACGGTGATTGCCTATAGCGAAACCTACAACGCCATTCAGTCCGGCGTCATTGCCGCACTCGATAACGAAGCGTTTGGCATGATCCAAATGAAGTTTTATGAAGTTGCACCGGAGATTGCGTTGACGCAGCATTCTTTTACTATCCGGCCGATTTGTTTTAGCGGCAAAACTTTTAAGCGACTGCCGCCAGATTTACAGGCGGCGATTGTCAAAGCCGGTCCAGAGGCCGGCGCTTATGGCCGTCGAGTCGAGTCGAGCGAGAACGACATAAAACTTAACCTGCTTGCTAAAGAGGGAAAGATTAAGTTGCATCCGTTCACGGATCGCGCCAAGTTGCTCGAACTTGCGGCGCCGGTGAAGGCCAAGTACGCCGCCGAGATCGGCGTGCAAGCGATCCTCGTAAAAATCGACGCGATTAAATGACGCGTTTTTCAGGTTTGATCAATCCACTCCACAGCTTGCTGAAATGGTTGCTGGTAGCAAGCGTAGCGATATTGATCGTGCCGGTCATGTTGCAGATTTTTTCCCGATACGTTGGCTTCATTCCGCGCTACATTTGGACTGAAGAGTTGGCGCGCTTTTGTTTTATTTGGATGATCATGATCGGCGCGATGATTGCCGTGCGCGAGGGTACACATTTCGATGTGGATGTTTTGCCTTCCCTTGCGCCGAAATGGAATGCGATTTCGCATATCGTCACGCACTTGGCAATGTTTATTTTCGCCGTCGTGTTTTTGTATTTTGGCTATCAGTTCGCGCTATTCGGCGCGGATCAAACGTCCGAGTTGGCAGAGCTTCCGATGTGGCTGATTTTTATCGCTTGGCCCTTGGCCGGCGCATTTTGGATATTGTTCCTAGCTGAAAAATTTGCCGAAGATTTTCGCGTTCTGCGCGAAGCTGTTCGCTCGTGAGTCCGGGCGAAGCAAGTATCGTTCTGTTCGGCCTGTTTTTTCTGTTGATGTTTTTGCGCGTGCCGATCGCGTTCGCGCTTGGGCTTGCTTGCGTGCCGGTGTTGATGTTCGAAGAGCGCCTCTCGTCGATGGTGTTGTTCAACGAAACCTTCAAAGCTTATAACTCGTTTATTCTGCTCGCCGTGCCGTTTTTTCTGTTGACGGCGAATTTGATGAACGCCGGCGGCATCACTGATCGCATGTTGCGCATGTCACGCGCCCTGGTCGGGCACTTTCCCGGCGGACTCGCGCAAGTCAACGTGGTGCTAAGCATATTCTTCGCGGGAATTTCCGGATCGAGCACGGCGGACGCTGCCAGCCAAGGCAAGCTCTTCATCCACGCGCAAGTGAAGGAAGGCTACGACATCAGTTTCTCCGTTGCGATTACCGCCGTATCGGCGATCCTCGCGGTGATTATTCCGCCGAGTATTTTGATGATCGTTTGGGGCGGCGTGTTGTCGGTATCGATTGGCGGTTTGTTTATCGCGGGCATATTGCCAGGACTAATGTTGGGCGCGGTACAGATGCTGACGGTTCATGCTTATGCGAAGATTCGCAACTATCCGACTTATCCGCGAGCGACGTTGAAAGAGCTTGGCGCAGCAGCGATGGTGTCTGTTCCCGCGATGATGACGCCGGTGATCATCATCGGCGGTAAGGTATTCGGCTGGTTCACCGCGACGGAATCCGCTGCGATTGCCGTTCTGTATTCGCTCGGACTGTCGTTATTTTTCTATCGCGAATTAGGGCGCAAAGCGTTGCACGAAGCGTTTTTAGATACAGGCCGCCTTGCGTCGGTCGCGCTATTTTGCGTCGGCACTGCATCCGTTTTCGGCTGGTTGCTCGCCTATTATCAAATTCCAAAAGCGTTACTGTCGACGGTCACCTCGTGGGGACTGAGCCTAAGCGGCACCGGATTTTTCATCGCCTTCGTGTTCTTAGTTGTCGGCTGTTTTCTCGACGCTATTCCTGCAATCATTATCGTCGGCACGATTCTGCAACCACTGGCGCAATCGGTTGACATGCATCCAATACATTTCGCGCTGATCGGCATCGTGTCGCTCGCCTTTGGCCTCGTCACACCGCCCTATGGCTTGTGCTTGCTGATCTCGTGCGCCATTGCGAAAGTTCGTTTGATCGATGTGATGAAAGACGTAATGATCATGTTGATGCCGATGTTGGCGGTATTGATTTTGATCATCGTCGCGCCGGATATTTTTCTGGCGTTGCCGCGCTGGTTGTCGCCGGAATTTGTTAAGTAGGCAGCGATTGTGCTTTTCAAAAGAGGAACCCATCGCCGCCGGATGATGCCGCAATGTACGTTAATCGCCTAGAAAAATGCCTGGAGAGCCAATATTGATGCGGCTCTCCAGGCATCGATTAGGTCGCCGCATTGGGCCGCGCAGCATCCGTGGCACGCAATACGCGGCACCGTCACCAGCTTAGCGCCTAAGGCGAATCCGCACAGTGTGACAATGGTGAAACCAAAGATGTGAAACATCGGCAAGAAAGCCAGTACAACCGGGCTGGCATTTGCCGACGGAAATGCTTCGGCCCATTGACAGATATTTGATACCAGCGTTCGATGGGTCAGCATCACGCCTTTAGCCAGGCCGGTGGTGCCGGACGAGAAGGGGAGCGCCGCGAGCCCATCGGGATCGGATGACACAATCGGCTCAGGGTCGTTGCAAGCGAGCAAGCTCGCGAAACTCAGCGTGCCTTCGGCCTCACCGAGCAGGATGATTTTCTCGCAACCGGCTGCCGTCGCGCCCTCGCGCACCAAAGGCAAGAACGGTGGAATGGTGAACACAAACTTCGCATTGGCGTCGCGCATTTGATGGGCGAGATCCGCGGCGTTGTACATTGGATTGGCGCCGCTCAACACGCCACCGGCGGCCATCGTGCCGAGCGCCGCGATCGGCTATTCCGGCAGGTTGGGGGCGAACATCAGCAGTGTGTCGCCGGGCTTAAAGCCCTGCGCCACCAACCCTGCGGCGAAGCGACCGATAAGATGATCGAGCGCGCCGTAGGTGTAATTGCGGCCGCTCGCGGCATCAACCAATGCCACCGCGTTCGGGCGTTGGCGCGCGTGGCCACGGATAAACTCAGGCAGAGTAACGGACGGAATCTCGTTGGCGAGGGCGGGGCCGTGCAAGTTCGTTTCGGCACTTGACTGTGTTGCCATTTTTTCCTCCTAATGGATGTGTTTGAGTGATTCTACCGATGATCAAATGCCACGAGTGATTGATGAATCTAGTGTAGTGTTGCATTCTGTTTGCGACTTATGGGTAATGATGTCGATGCAAAATTTGCATGGTTTGAGGGGCAAACAGCCTGAATGCGCTGCGATATGGGCTCAATAACCAAATGTCATTCCCGCGAAGGCGGGAATCCATAGGGCGTAGTTATGGGTGCAGCGATCCCTGCGCATACCCGTTTGGTTCAGTTTTTGCCCGGAAAACCGTCACCGCCAAATGGATCCCCGCCGTCGCGGGGATGACACATTGGGGTTAAGCTGTTTATCGTGAAAGTAAAAGTAGCATTAATTGTGAAACACTACACTAGGAA
>JANOLP010000022.1:0-25440 GCA_031419835.1 Pseudomonadota bacterium
TCGACCATGCCCATATAGCGCGGATCGTCGAGCAAAAACGCGTCGTGGCCATGAGGCGCGTCGATTTCTCCGTAACTGACATTTAAATTATTATCGAGCAGCGCTTTAACAATTTCGCGCGAGCGATTCGGCGCGAAGCGCCAATCGGAAGTGAACGAAACCACCAGAAACTGCGCACTCGCTTTCGCCAACGCTTGCGCAAGGTTGCCGGAAAAATCGGCGGCCGGATCGAAGTAATCGAGCGCCCGCGTAATCAATAGATAAGTATTGGCATCGAAATACTCCGCGAATTTATCGCCTTGATAACGTAAATAGGACTCGACTTCAAAGTCTACTTCGAAGTGATAGCCAATCGTTCCGGAACGTAGCGCGCGGCCGAATTTTTCCATCATCGCATCGTCGGACAAATAGGTAATATGGCCGATCATCCGCGCTAAACGCAGGCCCCGCTTAGGGATCGCGTTGTGCTCGTAATAATTGCCGCCGTGGAAATCCGGGTCGGTCGTGATCGCGCGTCGCGCCACTTCGTTGAATGCAATATTTTGTGCCGAAAGTTTCGGTGCGGCCGCAACGATAATGGCATTGGCGATGCGCTCAGGAAAGCTGATCGACCATTGCAGCGCCTGCATCGCGCCGAGGCTGCCGCCCATGACGGCAGCAAATCGTCGAATGCCCATGCGATCCGCGAGGCGGGCTTGCGCCGCAACCCAATCCTCAACCGTGACGACCGGAAAACTCGCGCCATACGGATTGCCGGTTTTCGGATCGATCGAAGAAGGACCAGTCGTACCGAAACAACCCCCCAAATTATTTACGCCAATGACGAAAAACCGATTGGTATCAAGCGGCTTACCCGGCCCAATCATGTTGTCCCACCAACCGATATCTTTCGGATCGTCGGCATAATATCCAGCGACATGATGCGAGGCATTTAGCGCATGGCAAACCAATACGGCGTTGGTTTTCGCAGCATTTAGCGTGCCGTAAGTTTCGAACTTGAGGTCGTAAGAATGGATTGCCGCGCCCGATCGTAAAGTCAGCGGCTCGTCAAAATGCATTGTCTGCGATGCCACGGAACCGACCGAATTAGGATCGCGAACCGGTACAAATATTTCATTCATGGTACGTCAATTGTTCATTTGGGCGATAAGTCGTTCAACTTTTTCACTATCGTCCGCAAGTAGTATTTTTCGGGTCAGTGCCTGCAATTCGTTGATGCTCGAACGCAATACTTGTTGTTTCACGCTCAGTAATTGCGCGGGATGCATGGAGAATTGCCGCAATCCGATTCCCAAGAGGAGCCTAGTCATCGCGACTTCGCCGGCCATCTCGCCGCAAACGGCCACGGGAACGTTGGCGCGGTTTGCGCGTTTTATCGTGAGTGCGACGAGTTGCAAAACCGCAGGGTGCAATTGATTATACAGATAGGCCACGCTGTCGTCGGTGCGGTCAATTGCGAGCGTGTACTGAATTAGATCGTTAGTGCCAATCGAAACAAAATCCAGGTTTTTCAGAAATGCCGAAATGGAAAGTGCCGCTGCGGGTACTTCGATCATACCGCCCACGGTCACCGCCGCGTCAAACGGAACATTCGCTTCGTTCAGTTGTTCTTTAGCACGTTTTACCATGCTCAATGCTTGCTTGATCTCCAATGCCGAGGACAACATTGGAATCAAAATCTGTACTTTTCCGAACTGCGACGCACGAAGAATGGCGCGCAATTGTGTCAAAAACAATCGCGGTTCCGACAAGCAATAGCGAATCGCCCGCAGACCCAGCGCGGGATTGGCCCCCGCTTGCTGCGACCCATCCAGGCTCTTGTCCGCGCCGACGTCAAGCGTACGAATCGTGACAGAATGCGATTTCATTGCCGACGCAACTTTTCGATAGGCCTCAAACTGCTCGTCCTCGCTTGGCAAGTCGCTACGGCCCAAGAATAAGAACTCGCTGCGAAATAGTCCGACACCCGTCGCGCCGCATTGCGTCACCTCTTTCATGTCATCCGGCAACTCAATGTTGGCGTGGAGTTCGATCGGAATGCCATCCAGCGTGACGGCGGGTGTCGCGCGCAGTCGTTTTAGTTTTTGCCGCTCAATATCCCATTGGTTTTGCTTTAGTCGATACTCATTGACGATCAGCTCGTCGGGATTTACCAGGACAATCCCTTGAGCGCCGTCGACAATTAACAACTCGTTCTCACGAATCAAAGTCCAGGCATGATGTAGCGCGACGATCGCCGGAATGTTCAGGCTTCGCGCAAGAATTGCGGTGTGCGATGTCGATCCACCAAGATCGGTAATAAACGCGGCAACCTGTTGCTGCTTGTATACAATGGTGTCCGCGGGGCTGATGTCGCGAGCAACCAAAATTCGCTCATCCCGCGTACCGTCGTGCGGCGCCAATCCCGGATGCCCAAGCAATACCTTCAACACTCGCTCGACAACTTGCATCACATCGGCGCGTCGCTCGCGCAAATAGGCATCCTCAATCGCTTCGAATTGTTCGAGCAAGGTATCGGCCTGCTGTTTCAATGCCCACTCGGCATTACAGCGCTGCTGCCGGATGAGATCGCGCGGTGCGTCGGCAAGCGTTTCGTCGTTCAGAATCATCAAATGCAAGTTCAAAAACGCATTGAGTTCTTCCGGTGCGCTTGAAATTGAAATTTGCTTTAGCGATTCGAGTTCGTCACGAACACTGGCAACCGCAGCATCGAAACGGGCTATTTCCTGATCGATCACATTTGCAGCGACGGCATAGTGAGTAACCTCATCAACGCCGTGGGCCAAAAGATGGGCGCGACCGATAGCGATACCACCGGAAATACCTATGCCGTGAATGGCAAAGCTCATGACGACTGAAACGAGCGGACGCTGAATCCTGAGCTCACTCGCCTTCTCCGAATTTATCGCTAATCAATTGAGTTAACGCTTGTATGGCCGCCGCTTCGTCGGCGCCACTAGTTTCAATTTCAATCTGCGCCCCCTTCGCTGCGGCCAACATCATCACGCCCATAATGCTCTTGGCATTGACGCGCCTGCCCTGGCGCGCGATAAATACTTCGCTCTTAAACTGACCGGCTAACTGCGTCAGCTTCGCCGACGCCCGCGCATGCAAGCCGAGCTTGTTAATGATTTCAACTTTTGCTTGCAGCATCACTTCGCTCCATTTGCATCACGCCATCCTTACCGCCCATCAACGCTTTCTCAGTGAGTTCGTTTAGTGACAGGTTTCGGTAATTGATAGCGCGCAATAACATCGGCATATTCAGTCCGCTAATCACATGCACTTTTCCTGGCTGGATAAGGCGGTTCGCAACGTTACACGGCGTGCCGCCACACACATCCGCGCAAACCAGCACACCTTCACCGCTATCGAGTTGGGAAGCTTGGTGTCCGGCCCGAATCAGCCACTCATCCGGGCTGGCGTCGTTGGCAACATCAAGCCAGGCGACCTGCTCGGGAACATTTCCCAGCACATGTCGAATGGCAGCAGCAAAACTACTGGCCACGGGCTCGTGGGCAACGATAAGGATTCCGATCATTGAAAGGTAATTTAATGGCTCGCTGCTATTCTAGCAGGCTACTTCAACGTGCTATAGATCAACTAACGACGTCCGCCTGCTCCACAGCGATAGTGCGCTCGGCCGGGAACACCGCCGCGAAACGGCTGCCTTTACCGACTTTGCTGTTAATTTCCAGACGTGCCTGGTGACGATTGAGAATATGCTTAACGATGGCCAGCCCAAGGCCGGTTCCGCCGTTGGCACGCGAGCGGCTGCGGTCGACCCGATAGAATCGTTCGGTAAGACGCGGAATATGCTCCGGTTCGATACCGGGGCCGGTATCGGTAACGGAGAAAACCGGCAAGTTTTCTTCAATTGCCCAACCGAGCGTCACACTCCCTCCGGCGAGCGTATAGCGAACCGCGTTGCTGACGAGATTACCAAATGCACTACGAATTTCGTGCAGGCTACAGTGAAGACGAGCTTCGGAAGAAATCTGTGTCTTGATTTCATGTTTGCCGGATGACAAAAGTCGCGCTTCCCGAACCAGATCATCGATCAACGTAACAACATCAACGCTATCGGAATCCATCAACGGCGGGCCGTTTTCCAGCTGTGCGAGCATCAGCAGGTCTTCGACTAAATATTGCATGCGCTTCGTCTCGCTTTGCATGAGACTCATCGAACGCGCTAATGTCGTCGGTTCGATGGTCCGCATATCCGTCAGTGTTTCCAAAAAACCGCTCAATACTGTAATTGGCGTGCGCATTTCGTGAGAGACATTTGCGACGAAATCGCGCCGCGCGCTTTCCGCCTTTTCCCATTGCGTAATATCACGGCTGATAATGAGTTTCTGTTCATTACCATACGGAATTAGCTGCACGGCAAGCACTAGGTCTTGGGAGCGTGCGCCGCGCATGATGAGCGGCTCGTTATAATTTTGCGAGGCGACATAGCGGGCAAACTCCGGTTGGCGCACGAAATAGGTAATGTCGGTGCCGAGATCAATTTTCGGATCCAAACTAAAATGCCTCTCCGCCACGGGGTTAAACCATTCGATACCGCCGTGTCGATCGAGGATGATGAAGCCGTCGGTCATCGCCGCAGCCGCCTGTTGAAAACGGTCAAGCGCTAAATTGAGTTGGCTCTGATTAAGTTTCGTTCTTTTAACCAAACGGTAGAGCGCGGCGGAAAGTTCCTGCCAGCTACCGGTTACTTCGGGGACTAGACTGCCGTCCGTGCGCGTCAGCCAACGTGTGAGTCGGTTAAGGTTGTTGAGATGAAATAGGTTCCCAAGCAACAGCGCCAAACACAAAAAACTGAGCGCTGGCACCCAGCCGTCGAACTTGTTAATGATGAGGGCGATTGCGCCAAACAGCAAATATTTGACGAATTCACGCGGCCAAAATCCAAGCATTCCAGAGAATATCTAGCAGAGAACAACGGGTATTATGGCACGTCCAGTTTTAGGATCGCGACTTCGTAAATCGGTAGCCGACACCGCGGACGGTTTGAATGGTGTCGTCTTGCATCGTTTCCTCCAATGCAAATCGTAACCGGCGAATGTGAACGTCAACGGTGCGCTCTTCGATGAATACATGGTCGCCCCAGACGTGATCGAGTAACTGGATACGCGAATAGACGCGCTCGGGATGAGTCATAAAAAAGTGCAGCAGCTTAAATTCTGTCGGCCCCATTGAGACCGCTTTGCCGTTCGCGGTCACGCGATACGCGATCGGATCGAGCACCAAATCGCCAATTTCGACGCGATCTTCAATCATTTGCGGCGCGCGGCGGCGCAATACGGCCTTGATTCTCGCATTCAATTCACGAGTGGAAAAAGGTTTCACCATATAATCGTCTGCGCCAGTTTCCAATCCAGCCAATTTGTCTTGCTCTTGCGCTTTGGCAGTGAGCATGATGATGGGAATATTTTGCGTCCGTGGCTGGGAACGTAGCTTGCGTGCAAACTCGATACCGCTCATGCCCGGCAACATCCAATCGAGTAAGATGAGATCGGGTAAGACATCTTGCGTTTGTTGGTATGCCTGTACGGCGTCACCGGCGAGAACGGCTTGGTGGCCCGCTTCCGACAATGTCAGTGACAGGAGTTCTTGAATTGCCGGTTCGTCTTCAACAACTAGTATGCGCGCAGCCATAGTCACCCATTAGATTACAATTGTGTTTCAAGCATAATTCGTTACGATGACAGTATTGTTACAGTGCCCTAATATGCGCGAATTTGTCGCCTACGGCAACAATCCCGCATAATCTCGGTTTTATGCGGTCAGTTTTCACAAACCTTTCCCCATGCCTCATCCCGTAGAAATCAAAGTTCACCAAATATCACGGTTGTTGGAAATCGCCTTCGACAGCGGCGCGAGCTTTAGCCTGCCGTTCGAATATTTGCGCGTTTATTCGCCCTCGGCCGAAGTGCGCGGCCACGGCCCTGGACAAGAAGTGTTGCAAGCGGGCAAGAAAGACGTCGGTGTGGCGAAAATAGAACCGGTCGGCAATTACGCCATTCAGATCCATTTTTCCGACGGCCATAACACCGGTATTTATTCTTGGGACTACCTTCACGAGCTCGGCGAAAAGCAAGTGCAGTGGTGGACCGCGTATCTCGAGCGCATGCGGCAAGCCGACGCCAGCCGCGAGGGAAAATGAGTAACACCACGGATTTCGGCTTTAGCCAAGTCGACGAAGATGCCAAAGCCGGCAAGGTTGCGGACGTATTTCATTCCGTCGCGAACCGCTATGACGTGATGAACGATTTCATGTCCGCCGGATTGCACCGCGTATGGAAGCGCTTCACCGTTCGCCTCGCGGCGCTTAAGCCCAACGAAAGGCTATTGGATCTAGCCGGCGGCAGCGGCGATCTGGTAAAGCTCTTTTCCAAGAGTGTTGGCGCGCAAAGCGAAATGTGGCTAACGGACATTAATGCGTCGATGCTCAAAATCGGACGCGATCGATTAACGAACGAAGGCATACTCTGCCCCACCTTGCTGTGCGACGCAGAAAAGCTCCCGTTCCCATCGAACTATTTTGACGTGGTGACCTGCGCCTTCGGCTTGCGCAACATGACCCATAAAGATCGCGCGCTTGCCGAGATGCAGCGCGTGCTGCGGCCCGGCGGGCGCGCGATTGTCTTGGAATTCTCGAAAGTGTGGGAACCGCTCAAACCTGCCTACGACGCTTATTCGTTCAACGTGCTGCCGGTACTAGGCAAATATGTCGCGCGCGACGAAGCCAGCTACCGCTACTTGGCGGAATCGATCCGCATGCATCCCGACCAGGAAACGTTAAAAACTATGATGACCGAAGCGGGGTTAGCAAGGGCCGAGTACTTTAATTTATCCGCCGGCGTGGTCGCCGTTCACCGCGGCTTCAAGTTTTAGCCATGCTTGGCCTGCCCAGCGCTGCGTCGATCAATCATTTACTGAATGCCTCGCCGTGGGCGTTGCAACGACTCGCGCCCCATGCGGGCAAGACCGTCGCGGTGTGCGTTGGGCCGCTACCGCTGAAACTTACCATCCACGCAAGTGGCGAATTGCGCTCAGCGATGTCCAATGTAACGGCTGACGTTACCGTCGACATCAAACCTACTATTTTCATGCGCGTCCTCACCGAAGGGCGCAGCGCGTTGAACCATGCCGACATTTCAGGCGATACCGCGCTCGCGCAAACCCTCGCCTTCATCGCGCAAAATCTGCGCTGGGACTACGAAGAAGATTTGAGTAAAGTCGTCGGCGACGTTGCCGCCCATCGGATGGGCTCGACCGCCAGAGGAATCGGCGATTGGGCAAAAGGTGCAGCCGATAGCTTTCTGCAAATGTCGAAAGATTTCTGGTCGGAAGAACGGCCAACCATTGCGAAATCGGGCGATATCGCAGAGTTTGTCACGTCGGTTGACGAGCTTCGTGACGCGACAGCGCGCCTGGAAAAACGCATCGAACTGTTTCAAAAAGCGAGGCAAAGCTGATCCACGCCCACGCGCTTCACCTAGGTGCATGCGCCATTCGCTAAACCACAAACTCGATGCGCATCTTACGTTTTCTCAAAATTTTTTACGTCATCTTTGCCTACGGCCTGGATGAATTCTTGCCGTCCGGCAAACGCATCGGCTGGTTACGCGCCGTTTGCCGCGTATTGTTGTTTTGGCGGCCACTATTGCGTCCGCGCGCAGAACGATTGCGTCTCGCGCTGGAAACGCTAGGCCCGACTTTTGTCAAATTCGGCCAATTGCTTTCGGTCAGGCCCGATCTGATTCCTGCCGATATCATCGCCGAATTAACCAAGTTGCAAGATCGCGTACCGCCGATTAGTGAAAGCGAAGTTATCGATGCGCTTAACGGCGCCTATGGCGAACCCTACACGCGCGTGTTTCGCGAATTCAATCTTAAGCCCATTGCCAGCGCATCGATCGCGCAGGTCCATTTCGCAATAATCGCCGGCGGCAAAGAAGCCGGTCGCGAGGCTGCGGTAAAAATTGTACGGCCGACGATTGAAATCGCGATCAGAAACGACATCGGCCTACTCAAAATACTCGCGCTGCTGATCGAAAAATTATTGCCCGACGGCCCGCGTCTACGGCCGCGTGAAGTGGTTCACGAGTTCGAAACCACTATTCTCGATGAGCTCGACATGATTCGCGAGGCTGCGAACGGCAGCCAACTTCGTCGCAATTTTGCTGATGGCAAGCTACTCTATGTGCCGGAGATTTATTGGGACTATTGCCGCAAAAAAGTATTGGTGATGGAGCGCATCGACGCCATTCCTGTCAACGATGTCGAACAACTTAAGAAGCACAACATCGATATCAAACGTCTTTCGCGCGACGGCGTTGAAATATTTTTCACCCAAGTTTTTCGCGACGCGTTCTTCCATGCAGACATGCATCCCGGCAATATTTTCGTGCTGCGCGACGGCCGCTATTCCGGCATCGATTTCGGCATCATGGGTTCGCTATCCGGGCGCGATAAGCAGTATCTAGCGCAGAACTTTATGGCATTCTTCGACCGCGACTATGGCCGCGTCGCCCGCGCCCACGTTGAGGCCGGTTGGGTACCGAAAGACACGCGCGTCGATGAGTTCGAAGGTGCGATACGTAGTGTCTGCGAACCGATTTTCGGCAAACCGATCAAAGATATTTCCTTCGGCAACTTATTGCTGCGGCTATTCGACGTCTCACGCCGCTTCAAAATGGAAATCCAACCACAACTGGTTTTATTGCAAAAAACCTTGTTGCAAATCGAAGGCCTGGGCCGCCAACTCGATCCCGATTTAGATATCGTTCCCATCGCAAAACCGGTGCTCAAAAAATGGATGCGCGAGCAAATCGGCTGGCGCGCGCTGGCACGAAACATCAGGGAAGAAGCGCCGTTATGGGCAACGATTTTGCCGCAACTGCCACGCCTCGCGCGCAGTTATCTTGATCGACAATCACCCAGTACGTTAGAGACCTATTTTCACAAACTGGAACGGGAGCACACCAAACTAAAACGTTGGATCTACGTCTTGGTTGCGCTACTCGGCGCGACCGTCGCACTGCAAATTGGTCGTTGGTTTTTGCTCGGGACAATCTAGAAATTAACCAACACCTGCCCCAAGAAGCACGGCCGACGCGGCGTTTGAGCAATGCCACGCCACGAAGCAAGCGCCATGCGGCGACTGGCAAGGCGAACATTTTGTATTTATTGTTCTGGGTTTCTCTTGCCATCGTCGCCTATTTCGGCATGAACGCCCTCACCGCGCCGAAGATTGCAAATGTCGCGGTAGAGAAAAATGGTGCGATGGAAATTGTTATTCCGCGATCTCGAAATGGCCACTATTTTGTCGAAGGGTCGATCAACGGCTATGCGGTCACATTCATGGTCGATACCGGCGCGTCAACCGTTGCGATCGACAAGCAAATCGCCCGAGCGGTAAATCTTCCAAAAGGTTTTCCCACTACGTTTAGCACGGCGAGTGGCAAGGCACCTGGCGAAACGGTACCGCGGCAACGCGTAAGCATAGGCGGTCTGCGCTTCGACGATGTGTCTATTGCCGTAATCGACGGCGTCGGCGACGTAGGACTCCTGGGGCAAAATATTTTGCGACGCCTTGAGGTGACACAATCGAATGATCAACTGACATTGCGGACAAAATCCTCGTCCGCATCGACGCGATGATTCTCTGGGCGTCACCGCCCTATGCGACATTTGGTCTCGAGATAATTGGAAATACTGAGAGATTTAACCAAAGAACAAAGGCGCGAACGCACGCGTATGTGGACTGACATAAAAATGAAACGAGGCAATTAGCATGGCGGCGGAATTTAGTTTTGATGGCGCCGCGGCGCGGCGGGTTGAGCAAGTTTACTTAACGCCCGACATCGTGCAGCAGCGCCGGGCGACGCGCGCACTGCTCGGACTAAAGCCGGGCGAACGAATTCTGGACATCGGCTGCGGCCCAGGTTTTCTTTTGAACGAAATGGCCGATGAGGTCCATCCCTCGGGCACCTTAGCCGGTGTTGATGTCAGCGCCGACATGATTGCACTCGCGCGCAATCGTTGCGCCGATAAGCCAACGATCAATCTTCAATTCGGCAATGCGCTTGAGTTGCCGTTCTTCGATAATACGTTTGACGTCGTCGTAACGACTCAAGTTTACGAATACATCGCCGATATTCCGCAGGCCCTCGACGAAGCCGCGCGAGTTATGCGTCGCGGCGGGCGCTTGTTGATCTTGGCGACGGACTGGCAATCGTCGGTGTGGAACAATTCCGACGAAGCGCGCATGGCGCGAGTTTTGGAAGCGTGGCGCGAACACGGCGCCGATTCTCGCCTGCCGCGAAGCCTGCCAAAGCGCCTGCGCGAGGGTGGATTTACATTGGATAGCGTCGAGGTAATTCCGATCATCAATACCGAGTATGATCCCAACACCTATAGTTACAGCATGATTTCGGTCATGGAAAAATTCGGCGTAGGTCGACAAAATTTTGGTGCGGCAGAACTTCATGCCTGGGCCGACGATCTGAAACAAATCAGCGAACGCGGCGAATATTTTTTCAGCGTGAATCGTTACGCATTTCTCGCGCACAAATAGTGCGCCGCGTCAGGGGCCGCACCAATATTGGGTCCTCGCGAATAAGCTTTGAAACGCCGCATTGGGATTGCCTCTGCGAGCATCTATAATTACAAATTCGAAATCAACTGAGGGTTACAAATGATCTATGCGCTGGGCGATCTCAAACCAGAATTTCGTGGCAACTACTTTGTCGCCGATAGCGCGCGCGTCGTCGGCAACGTCTCGCTCGAAAACAATGTCAGCATTTGGTTCGGCGCGGTGCTGCGCGGCGATAACGATTTTATTCGTGTTGGCGAAAATTGCAGCATTCAAGATAATTGCGTTGTACACGCCGACCCCGGATTCCCCGTGACGATCGGACGTGATGTCACGGTCGGCCATATGGCGATGGTGCACGGCTGCACGATTGGCGACGGGACGTTGATCGGCATCAAAAGCGTGATCCTCAATGGCGCGATAATCGGCAAAGAATGTTTGATTGGCGCAAATGCGTTAATTCCCGAAGGTAAAGTCATTCCCGATCGCTCATTGGTGCTCGGCTCGCCCGGCAAGGTGATGCGGCAACTGACCGATGAAGATATCGCACGCATCCGCGAGGGCGCGAGCCACTACGTCGAAAAAATAAAGCGCTATAACGAGCAACTCAAAGCGGTTTGAAAAATCGCGCGATGACGCCGGCAAATATCGATGAACGCTCGTCGCGCGTCATTGGCTGCCTGATCATTTTTTATGTGGCGTTGATTGCCTATGTCAGCCTATCGCCATTCAAAGGATGGCAATCGCCGCCGGTGGGCGTTTTTGAGTTTCTGTTAAACGGCTGGCCGCGTTACTACACGCGCTTCGATATGGCAATTAATTTTGTCGCGTACTTGCCGTTTGGATTACTTTTGTACGCCTTCCAAGCCCCGCACACGACTCGAATCAACGCATTGTTGATTAGCATCTTGGCGGGTGTTTTATTAAGTCTCTCGATGGAAGTGTTGCAAGGATTTCTACGCGATCGTATTGCATCCAATGTCGATTTTCTTTGCAATACCGCGGGGTGCATAGCGGGCGCATTGCTTTCAGCCTGGCTGGGGCGAAACACCAGTATCCAATCGCTGTTGCAACGCTGGCGCGGCGAGTTGTTTTTACCGAGCATCACGGCCGATGTCGGGCTCGCGTTAATCTGCGTTTGGTTAATTTCCCAACTCAATCCATCGATTCCTTTTTTTGGCGCCGGTGTCGTGGCTGACACCATGCGCGGCTACGACGAAGGCTACGACTATCAGCCGCCGCCCGATACGCCTTTCGCACTCGGCACCGCGTTAAACTTCTGCGGCCTGGGATTGCTGATCACGACATTGATGCGCGTGCGCAGCCATGCGCTGGTGTTCGTCCAAGTGTTGACGGGCCTCGCGTTTTGTTTAAAGCTCATGGCGGCCAAAACCCTACTGCGACCGGAAATTGCCTCGGAATGGCATCGCGAAGAAACCTTGACCGGACTTGCGATCGGCTTCGTCGCGCTACTGCCGCTGTCATTTCTACGTCTCAATCTGCGCATTTATCTCGCCGCAGTGCTCATTCTCGCGGGCGGGATGCTGTCGAAAATGGCCGGTAACTATGCCGCGCTGAGCGATGTGATGCGCCTATTCGATTGGCCCTACGGCCAGTTGCTGCAATTCACTGGCCTCACCCTTTACCTCAACGAAATTTGGCCATTGGTCGCATTGATATTTTTGTTTTGGTATTGGTTGCGACAGCAGGTAATCGATTTCACCAGGTTATAATTTCGCCTATTCAAAATTGGAACGAATTTGATGTCCGGCTACTACAAACACCACGTTTTTTTCTGCTGCAACCAACGCGACAAGGGCGAAGCTTGCTGTAACGACCATGGCTCAAGCGAGATGCGCGATTATGCGAAAGGCCGAGTCAAAGCGTTGAAATTGAGCGGCCAAGGCCAAGTGCGCGTCAATCAAGCCGGTTGCCTGGATCGCTGCGCCGAAGGCCCGGTGATGGTGATTTATCCGGAAGAAACCTGGTACACCTACGCGGACAAAAACGACGTCGACGAAATCATTAACGAGCATTTGGTGAATGGCCGCGCAGTCGAGCGGCTAAAGATTTAGTGGTTAATCTCGATAAGCGCGAAACAGTATTGCTGTCCGGCCCTGCCGGAAAATTGGAAGTCGTCATCAATCGACCGCCAGCAACACCGCGCGGCATCGCGCTGATCGCGCACCCTCATCCGCTTTACGGCGGCACGTTGGAAAACAAAGTCGTTCAGACGCTCGCGAGCACATTCGCTGAACTTGATTGCGTGGCATTGCGCATGAATTTTCGTGGCGTTGGCGCGAGCGAAGGCAAACATGACGAAGGACGCGGCGAAACTGAAGACTTCTTGTTTTTAGCGGATTATGCGAAACGCGAGTTTGGCGAATTGCCGATCTTTCTCGCTGGCTTTTCTTTTGGCGGTTTCGTGCAAACAAAAGTCGCAACCCAACTCGCGATCCGCCAAATGGTCTTGATCGCGCCAGCCGCGGGACGCTTCGATGTCGCCGAAGTCAAAACCGACACGCTCGTCATCCACGGCGAAGTCGACGACACCGTCCCACTCAAAGCCATCATGGATTGGGCACGGCCACAGAATCTCCCCATCGTCGTCATCCCCGGTGCCGACCATTTTTTTCATAAACGTTTGCATTTGATCAAACAGCTTGTCGTCCAAGCATGCCGGTTCTAGCGGTTCAAGATCTGCGCAAAACCTATGGCGATCGCGAAGTCGTCGCCGGCGTCAGTTTCGAATTAAAGCGCGGTGAGTGTTTCGGCTTGCTAGGCCCAAACGGTGCGGGGAAAACGACAACACTGCGTTTATGCTTAGGCTTGACCGATCCCGATTCCGGCACCATTACGTTAGTTGATTCGCCTGTGCCGCAATCCGCACGAGAAGCGCGTCGCCGCGTCGGTGTCGTGCCGCAGATGGATAACCTCGATCCTGATTTCACTGCGGCGGAAAATTTATTGGTCTATGGTCGCTACTTCGGCATGTCCGATCGCGAAACGCGTAGTCGCATTCCCGACTTGCTGGAATTCGCCGGCCTTTCGCAGCGCGGCGACAGCAAGATCAACACGCTCTCTGGTGGCATGAAACGGCGGCTCACCTTGGTGCGCGCACTGATTAACGATCCCGATCTCATCGTCATGGATGAGCCGACCACGGGCCTCGACCCACAAGCGCGACACCTGATTTGGGATCGGCTGAAGCGCCTACTCGGTCAAGGCAAAACGATTTTTTTGACGACGCATTTTATGGATGAGGCGGAACGCCTTTGCGATCGGCTTATCATCATGGATCACGGCAAAGTAATTACCCAAGGTCCGCCACGCGAATTGGTCGCGCAGCACATCGAGCCGCAAGTAGTTGAAGTGTATGGCGATGGGCTGAACGAGTGGCTTGAACAATTCGCCAAGTCCCGCGCGAAACGCGTCGAGATCACCGGCGAGACCGCTTTTTGTTATGGCGATGGATTGGAATCATTACTTGAGAATCTTAAGTCGCAAACTGCGTTGCGTTACCTTCATCGCCCGGCAAATTTGGAAGACGTATTTTTGAAACTCACCGGCCGGGAGCTACGGGATTGATCGCCGCGAAACATTTTCGATTGCCCGATATCAGCTCGCGTTTCTTTGCTGTATGGCGACGCAATTTTTTGGTGTGGCGTAAGCTCGCGATCCCGTCAATGCTCGGCAATCTCGCCGATCCCCTGGTGTATATGTTGGGCCTCGGCTTCGGCTTGGGCACGCTGTTGCCAAAAGTTGGCGGCATGCAATACATGATGTTCTTAGCCGGCGGCACAGTGTGTTACAGCACCATGAACAGCGCAACGTTCGAAGCACTCTACTCTGCCTTCTCGCGCATGCACGCACAAAAAACCTGGGACGCGATCCTCAACACGCCGCAAAATTTGGACGATGTGGTGATGGGAGAGGTACTATGGGCGGCGAGTAAAAGCCTACTTTCCGGCACCGCGATCCTCGTCGTGATTTGGGTTTTAGGTCTCTCCCATTCGCCACTCACCTTGTTCATCATTCCCATCGCGCTATTGATCGGCCTCTGTTTCGCCAGTATGGGCATGATGATCACCGCCCTCGCGCCGAATTACGATTTCTTCATGTACTATTTTTCACTATGGATCACACCGATGACCTTGCTTTGCGGCGTGTTCTATCCGGTCTCGCAATTGCCGCATGGACTACAAGTCTTCGCACAATTCTTGCCGCTCACCCACGCCATCGATTTGGTGCGGCCACTACTCGGCAATAAAATCCCTACGAACGTTCTTGGCCACGTCGCAGTGCTACTCATTTATGGCGTCGTATCGTACTATGCGGCGTTGGTGTTAATGCGTAGACGGCTTTCAAAATAGAGCGGGGGCGTATCGTATGAACAAGAACCAACACCCATATCAACCGTCATTCCAGCGATGGCGGGAATCCAGCGTCGCTCCAAAGAGATAAAAATGCTCTGGATTAAAGCCCTACACATCAGCTTCATGGTCACCTGGTTCGCAGGCCTATTTTATCTCCCGCGCCTTTTCGTCTATCACGCGATGTCGAGCGACGCCATCAGCATCGAGCGCTTCAAAATCATGGAGCGTAAACTCTACTTCGGCATCATGACACCGGGCGCGGTGTTGACCATTGTCTTTGGTCTTTGGTTATGGCTTGGCTATGGCGTCAGCGGCGGCTGGATGCACGCGAAATTATTTTTGGTACTCATCCTTGTGATCTATCACCTCTATTGCGGCAAGCTGGTCGGCGATTTCAAACACGATCGAAATCGGCTTGGCCACGTCTTCTATCGTTGGTTTAACGAATTTCCGGTGTTGATTTTGTTCGCGGTAATTATCTTGGTTGTGGTGAAGCCTTTTTAGCCATCGGCCTGAAAGGCGCATGTATATTACCTTTCAGGCCATGCGTTACCGCGAGGCAAATAAGAGGCCTCTGCGAAAGCAATAAATGTAGGTTGGGTTGAGGAACGAAACCCAACAGCCTGAATCTCGCGATGGGATGTTGGGTTTCATCCTTTAACCCCACCTACCGGATCTGCCTATCGCCTTCGCCGAGTAATTTTTTGCGAAGGCATAGACCGCCGAAATCACCAACAAGAACTCAAACACAAACGTCCAGTGAAACACGAAATTCAAAATCTTCGGATGATATAGCCACGGGACCTTAAAGAAAGATAACCATTGAACGCAGAATGGCTCCAGCCAATGGCTTCGGCCACATGCGTCGGGTGCCGCTTGCTGTTGCGGACTAACCCAAATGCTTTGAACTTGATACCGAGGACTAGTTTCGTTCGAGTTGGTTTTTCGCGAGTACGTTCTTGCGCGGCGCTCGGTTCGCTTTCTGTGGCGGTAGATAATTTGCGATAACAACGTAACGTTTCTCGCCGCTCGGGTAAATGGAGCGAAACGGATAGCACGTTACTAAGGTCAGTTGCCAGTTGTCGCTGCTCATGGTGACGCGCGTGTCGCGGTAATTGACGACGATCGTATCGGAAATCTCATAGCGATACTGCATGCCGCTTGCCGCGGTGATGACGATTTCATCACCGAGCCGCAGATGTTGCATAAATTTAAAGTGCGTATCGCGATGGCCGGAGAAGACCGTGTTTCCTTGCTCTCCAGGCAACGGTGATCCGCTCAAATGGCCGGGGCCGAAAGCCAACGTGCGACCGCTTGCGCCGGCGAGTACGAATTGATCGATACCCAAGCGCGGCACTTGGAGACGCGCGACGGGCCACGTATCGGCCCACGGCCACGGTTTGACCTCTTTTACACCGGCCAGGGTTTTGTCCCAGGATTTGCGCAGCAAATATTGCGCGTACTGCGCCTTAGCGTGAATGTAAGCGCCCTGGGCCATTTGCCATACGCCAGCCAACATGAGAAGGCCAGCGATCCAAAGTAAGGTGTTGCGTTTCATGGTTTGCATTTTTGTTCCTTCTTGAGAAACGGTCTCTAGTTTTATTTGAGTTTGCCGAATTTGAAGTTGCCCCCTCACCCCTGCCCTCTCCCCGTAAACGGGGCGAGGGAGACAGTCCCCTCTCCCGCTTGCGGGAGAGGGTTAGGGTGAGGGGGCAACAAAAATTAGCAAGCCGTGTTATCCAAGTTTGAATAACGATCAGGCGTCGAACCCAACGTGACGCTTCGCGCGAAACCAAAACCCACTCGCGGCTAGCAGCAGCAATAACCCAATCAACATATTGAGTTCCGCCGCCGTCGCTGTCTTCGGCAATTGCCCGAACACGGCTTCGTGATTCCACCCTTCCGGCAAATTGTTCGGCACGGCACCGGTCTTAAGCGCAGCATCTACCGGCCGTGACGGTGTGACATCGACTGCAACAAGGCTGGTGTATTTGCTGACGAGATGGTGATCGAGCGCCGTGCTGGTAATCGCTTTCTTCGCTTCCTCGGGATTGTTGTGGGCTGTGTCCATCAGCGCGCCAATCTTTTTGCGCGCCCACAACACGCCTACGCCGGATTCGGTTTTATTGGTTGCGAGCGAAAGTTTGGTTTGCCATTTCGACGCGCCACTAGTACCCGCAACGGTCATTTCAGTACCAACGTTATCCAGCGCTGCACTGAGCATTACTGGTTCGCCCGCGTAAAGATCGGGCAATTGTTTAGGCCACATCTCACCTTGAATTGCGCCGGGCAGATTGACTTTGATGTTGGTTAACACCGGGTTTTCCAATTTGCGAAACAAGTCGCTCATTTTTTCGTTTACCTCTTCGACTTTGCCGATGTAGGTAAACGTGCCGTGGCCAAATTCCGCGGCCTTGGTCATGAAGTAACTATTCGGCGCGGAGCCGATGCCGATCGTAAACAAACGGCTATCGCCCAATTTCTTGCGAATGATGCCGAATAGTTCTTCTTCATTGCCGACGCTGCCGTCGGTCATGAACACCACTTGGCGGATCACGTTTGGGTTATCGCTTCCAATTAATGCAGCGTCCAATGCACCGGCCATTTCCGTGCCGCCGTTTGCATGCAGATTTCGTGCATAGTCTTGCGCTTCCTTCAGCGTTTGACCGTTGACCGGCATGGCGTTGCGATAAAGTTGACTGGTGTAAGAATTAAATTGAATAACGTTGAAACGATCCTGCGGCGTCAATCGACTTAGCGCCAGAGCCAAGGATTCGCGCGCCTGCTCGATGGACATGCCCTCCATTGAGCCGGAGGTATCGATCACGAAAATCACTTCGCGTGGCAACGGTTTCGCTTTCGCCTCGCTCGCTTGCGAAGGCGGCATCATCATCACGAGCGCGTAGGTTTTATTTTTTTTCGTTTCAGTAAACACGGCTGCTTGCGGCGCGCTGCCGACTTCGGGCTTCCACACCAATTCGAAATCGCGATTGGCCGGTGTTTCGCCGTTGGCAAGATTGATGGCGTAGCGGTGACCGTCTTGCTTCATATCGGTCTTGTGATACGGGCTTTCCAGTTTCGCCAACGGAAATCCCGCGTCGAGATCAACCGTGATGGTGACGGGATTAATCAAACCTTTGCTCGGATGTAACACCGGCGGCGTGATACGGCTGGCGTCGGACACTTGATCGGTATTCGGCGCGAAACCTGTTGCGACGAAATCACCCGCGACCGGCGTGCCGGGAATATAGCGTGGCGCGACGACCATGGGAAAACGAATGCGAAATTGGCCTTGGTCGTAACGCAGCGTTTCTTGATATTCGATTGCGACAGTGATTTCTTCGTTCGGACCGATATTGGCGACGTTGGTTGTAAAAATATTGGCTCGTTCCTGCTCCAATAACGTCGCTTTTTTGCCTGCTTGTTTCGCTGCCTCGTAAGTTTTCTTCGCTTCTTCTTTTTCTTTGATTTGGCCTTCGATAACGCGCGTGCCGACTTTCATATCAAGATGGTCGACCGCGCTCTCTTCAGGCAGAGGAAAGACATATATGCCTTCCAGCCATTCTTTCGTCGGATTTTTGAAGTGTTGTTCGACTTTGACGCGCGCGATCATGCCGGTGATACGCATCTGAACATCGGTTTTGAGCGTCGGCGCGGCGAACATCCCGTCCTTCGACTTAAACACCAGACGGCCTTCCTTAGCATCACCGAGTCGTTCGAGTTTATGCAACGGCTTCTCATCGGCTTCGGCGTGGTGCGCCAGAAGCAGCACGAATAACATCGCTGTACCGCTCCATATCAGCCCGACCATCGCACTTGCGAAAATCGTGCGCGTAAAATCCGAAAAAATGTTGAAACATTGATGCTTCATCTTCATCCCCTAGTTATCACCCGTTCCGAACTGGACTCGGCATAGGGTGAATTACAGCGCCCAAACATGGCGTAAGCCGTGGCGGAAATGGCCAGGTGCCGGAGAATAATGGCAAAATCATGGCAAATGCATTCGCGCCGCCGCGAAACACCAAGCGTGTTGTATAGTCCAATAACTTAATTTTCCGACCACACCATGAGCCGAACCATCGCCATTGTTGAAGACGATCCCCTGATCCGCGAGAACTACGCGGACGTGCTGCGCCGCCAGGGCTACGACGTAAATGCCTACCCTGCACGGAAACCCGCGATGGAAGCGTTTAAGCAGCGCCTGCCGAATTTGGCACTGATCGACATCGGACTTGGCGATGAAATGGATGGCGGATTTGCGCTATGCCGCGATTTGCGCGCATTGTCGCCAACCTTGCCGATTATTTTCTTGACGGCTCGCGATAGCGATTTCGACACTGTCGCGGGATTACGCATGGGCGCGGACGACTATTTGACCAAGGACATCAGCCTGCATCATTTGCTGGCGCGCATCTCGGCGCTGTTCCGGCGCAGCGATTTGCTCGCCTCGCCGCCGAGCCAAGACGACATTCTCGAGCGCGATCAACTGCGCGTTGATATGAAGCGCTTCACGGTAACTTGGCTGGAAAAAGCGGTCGATTTAACACTGACAGAATTTTGGATGGTACATGCGCTCGCGAAATTTCCCGGTCACGTAAAAGATCGCGATCAGTTGATGCGCGACGCGGAGTTGACCGTCGACGACAGCACGATTACGTCCCATATCAAGCGGATGCGAAAAAAATTTCTCGAAGTGGATTCCGCATTCGATCGAATCGATACGGTTTACGGCATCGGTTATCGTTGGAAAGCGTGACCGCGTCATTGCGAGCAACGCGAAGCAATCTCGCTTTTGATTTTCTCGAACGTACGGAATCGCCTTAACCCGTGAAACTCCATATCCCGTTTGGCATCCGCGGCCAGGTTTTCCTGGTATCGCTCGTCCTCTTTGCGATTCCTTGGGTTGGTTATCGATACATACTTGAAGTGGAAAACTTCTTGCGCCAAGGACAGGAGCGGACACTCGCAGGCACGGCGCAGGCGATCGCGACGGCGCTGCATGATCGCCAACAACTGTTCGAACCGATTTCCGGCAGCGATCGCAACGGCAGCCGCTTGCTTTATGCACGCACGTTGGCTAAACCCATTTCGCTGGATGGCGATGTCGCCGATTGGCGCGGGCAAAATGTGAAAAGTTTGCTTTATCAAGACTCCACCAACGAACAGTTTTCGTTCACGCAGCAAGCGGGAAAATTCGATCAGTTTTTGTATCTGTTATTTGAGGTGCGTGACTCGGATGTCGCTTATATACGACGCGCCGAAACTGAGATCGATCAGACTGATCATCTTGATATCACCCTTGGGCGCGGCGAAGCCGACGCAATGCGATTTCGCCTCGCCCTGGCGCGCGCCCCGCAAGTACAAACAATGCGCGTACTAATATCGGACGATGCCAGCGAACGATTGGAAACCGACACCCGCATCCAAGCCGCTTGGAAAAAAGCAAAATCCGGTTATCAAATTGAGATAAGACTTCCACTTGAAATACTCGGCGGCAAAGTGGGTTTCGATGTCGTGAACATCACGAACAGCGCGGAACTGCAAAGTGTCGATCATCTGGGTTCGGGAAAAGAATTGCTCAGCGTGGTCATTCCGGGCCTTGAAATCGATGCGATCCTACGCGGAACCGGCCGCGGTAACGCGCGCGTTTGGGTAGTGGATCATGTTGGGCGAGTGCTTGCCAGAAACGGAAGTTTACAAATCGCGGCGCCGAAATCCGATACGCCGGCGAATGCATCCTGGTACAAGCGTTGGGCGCGCAAATTACACGCCGCAACGTTGCGGCAAATTTATTCGCGATTAATGAAGTCGCCGAGTAAGCCATTCGTCGATGATTTAGAAAACGCCACCGAACTTGAAGGCAAAGCCGTCGAAGCGGCATTTAACGGCGCAGCGGGAACACAGTGGCGAATGACGCCGGATCAAGGCGCAATCATTTTGTCCGCGGCGCAGCCGATCTGGGTTGGCGATCGCGTGGCGGGCGCAGTGGTTGCAGAAGAAACGACTAATGAAATATTGGCGTTGCGCAACAAGGCGCTCGAGCGCTTGTTCAACGTCGCTAGCGCCGTACTGCTGCTCGGCTCGCTGATATTGCTGCTTTTTGCTACGCGCATTTCGAAACGAATTCGTTTGCTGCGCGACCAAGCGGAGCAGGCGCTCGATTCCAAAGGCCGTATCAAGTCACTCGTTGAGGGTTCAAGCGCGAAAGACGAAATCGGCGATCTATCGCGCAGTTTTTCCGAATTGCTGACCCGACTTGCCGATTACAATGGCTACTTGGAACAAATGGCGAGCCGCGTCTCTCACGAATTTCGTACGCCGATCGCGGTGGTGCGTTCATCATTGGATAATCTGCGCCAACAGACTTTACCGGATGATGCGGCGCTCTACGTGAACCGCGCACAGCAAGGCATAGAGCGGCTCAGCGTGATTTTGAATCGTATGAGCGAAGCGACTAAGCTTGAGCAATCACTGCAAACTGCGGAGCGCGAGCGCTTCAATCTGAACGATGTATTAGCCGGTTGTGTCGAAGGTTATCGTAGCGTCCATCCCAACATCCCGATTGATTTGAAATTACCGCAACGTCCAACTTGGATGCACGGCGCGCCGGATCTGATCGCGCAAATGTTGGATAAACTAGTCGGCAATGCCGTAGACTTTCGCGGTGACGGCAGCCCGATTGCGATTCGTTTGGAAGCCAGCCTCGCGAGTGCAGAAATTACCGTGTCCAACGAAGGCTCCGCCTTGCCGACGGAAATGCAAGGCCAACTTTTCGATTCGATGGTGTCGCTGCGGCCGCAACGCGGTGGCGACGAAGCGCATCTTGGCTTGGGGCTTTATATCGTGCGGCTGATCGCCGAGTTTCATCGGGGAACGGCGCGCCTGGAAAATCGGCCCGATGGCAAGGGCGTTAATGCGGTGATTGCGCTTTCACTACTGAACTCAGAAAATAATCCAATATGAACCCGCAGCAATTTTTTGCCTCTTGCCCGCGTGGCCTCGAAACTTTTTTGGCCGACGAACTGCGCGAGATCGGCGCTTCGGATGTTGAAGTCGGGATGGGCGGCGCGCACTTTCGCGGCGCGTTTGATTTTTGCTATCGAGTCAATCTTGAGAGCCGAATTGCCAGCCGAGTATTCTGGCAAGTAGGCGCCGGCAGCTATCGCAACGAAGATGACATTTTTAAAGTCGCGCGTTCATTACCGTGGGCCGATTGGTTTAAGGCCAGCCACCGCATCATGGTGGAAACAAATGCGCGCAACTGCCCGTTAAAAAGTTTGGATTTTGTGACGCTGCGAATTAAGGACGCGATTTGCGATTGCTTTCGCGATTTGAACGGCACGCGGCCGGACGTCGATCGGCGCTCGCCGGATATTCGCATCTCGGCGTTTTTGACGGCTGATGCGTTCACGATTTATCTCGACACATCCGGCGAGCCGCTGTTTAAGCGTGGCTATCGCGACGCTCGAATCGATGCGCCGCTAAAGGAAAATCTCGCCGCCGGTATTTTGCGCATGGCCGGTTGGTCGCCGACGGAACCGTTGCTCGATCCGATGTGCGGCAGCGGCACTTTTGTCATCGAAGCAGCGATGATGGCGCTAAAAATTGCGCCAGGTATCAACCGGAAGTTTGCATTTCAAAAGTTATCGAATTTTTCCGAGCGAGGTTGGAAAAAATACTTGGATCGCGCGCAATCCGCGCAGCTCGTGCCACGGCCGTTACAGATCTTTGGCTCGGATAAATATGGCGATGTGTTGAAAGTTGCGCGGTCCAATTTAGCGAAAGCAGGCTTAGCCGATGTCGTTCAACTTAAACAAGTCGATGCCTTGGAGATGTCGGCGCCTGCGCCAAGCGGCGTGTTAGTCACCAACCCGCCTTATGGCGTGCGCATCGGTGAGCAAGAGGAACTCGCCGCCGATTATCCGCGCCTCGGCGACGTGCTAAAACGACAATTCTCCGGATGGCGCGCTTATTTATTTAGCGCGGACACGCAATTACCGAAACTGATTCGTCTTAGCGCATCAAAACGCACGCCGCTATTTAACGGCCCGTTGGAATGTCGCTTGTACGAATACAAAATTCAAGCGGGATCGATGCGTAAGCCTACGCAAGACGCAAAGACCGATTTGGAATAGTGTTTATGTGTTGTGGCGAGTCGAGATCTGACATCGCACACTTTTAAATAGCGTCAAAAAAAATCGCGTCACCTAGAGTTCTCCCGCCGCCATGCACTGAACGTCCACAACGAACTCAGCCCGTCGGAAAGCGCGAACAAAATTGCCAACACGCCCGGAACGATGCCTAGCCACCACAGCACCGCCATTATCGGCGGCACGAGCGGACGATCGATTAACGTCGCGAACACGAATCCTTGCGCATTGAGGCGGCCACTAATGATATACAGCATGCCCAGCCCACCCAACAACAAGCCCACCAAGCGAAAATAGTTTGCCGCTTGGTCGCTAAGTGTCGGCAAATTCAGCAATCCGGCAACAAAGTGCGGCGCAAACAAAACGCTTGCGGCCTCTGCGAACATGATCCAGCCGAAGATCTCCACCGTGCGTGCCGAATGAGCCTGCCCTTCGGCTCGGATCACCTTGCAAAGCATCTGTTGAAACGGACCCATGGTATTCCTCTCCAATCTTCTGAATTGAATCAATCCAAATACGCGTCAGAATTTTTTGATATAAAAGATTGATACTATTCAGTATCAACGCACACTAGGCCGCACAATTCGGAACCTAGCCGACAGAAGGTTACATGAAAGCCTCGGGCGCGCACAGCGGCATCGTCTGAGCCTCCGCCGCGCCGACCAAGGACAAAAAACTTTGGCATCATCGTAGATGTATGCATGGCACGTCGGCATATTCTTTCTCGTCTATTCCATCTCCTCAATCGTAATGTCGTGGGCTTCGCTTATCTCCCGAAACAGCGCTTCCACCTGCTTCGCCAACGCCCCCGTCAACAACCCCTTACGATACTTTGGTGACCATACCAAATGGTAGGCCGTGTCACAGGCACTATGCGCTGTTCGTCTTCGCACCATCTCTTCATTTTGTCCGCCCCTTCGGTTTTCGTGAAACCACGCGACCTACCCTAAGTGACGCCAAAGCGTCAGTATCTTGAGACAACCTATATATCCATAAGATCATAGACTTATCGCCGAATCCCGAATTTGTGTCGCTGATGTGAGACAAAATACTTCGGTGCGTTCTCTACAACATCGCCCCCCTGGTTACCACAAGTTATTGATTGCTATCAAACTAAAACGAGCTCGAAGAAAGTGGTATGAGAATTGCTTGTTACTTTGAAATTGAACCTTGATACCGATGAACGTTTGATACAGCGTGCACAATTGGCCCTTGCGCGGTGTTGCGATAAATTGAGGCCTATTTCAATAAAAAAATAAGGAGTTACGTTAATGCGCTGCAATTTCTCCACGAATCTTCGATTCGTTAATGGGCTTCGCCTTTCGTGCGACAACCGGTCTGTATCCTTTTTTCCTCCCGCGTTTTGGGACGGCGATGGCGTCGGTGGTACTGGAATTAACGCGTCGGCGACGTAGTAACTTTCTTAAAACACGAATCACTGAATTGATCCAAAGTGATCACAATAGTTTAAGGAATTGACATGAGTTCGGAATTAATCAGACGCCGGCTTCCTGGCGGCGCTTAGAGGTTGTGCCGGTTTGTCGCGAAACGGGGCAACGCCACAGTTCAATTGGGTCGGGTCAATGGCAGTTCTCACGCTCAAAGCGTGAGATCAATTGTGTGACATTGAGTGTCCAGTTATGGCCGTTGAACGCGATGGCCCGTGGAAACGAGTATTTTTTCGAATTGCCGTGAAGCCAACATTTGCGAATTTCGACTTCTACCGACAAGCAAGCCATTCGCGAGAAATAAATTGTCTATCCCTTCTACACGCCGATTGAACTTACTTCACCCCATTCGTCGCAAACCATTCGAGCATGCGTTTCCAACCGTCTTCCGCCGCGTCTTTGCGATAACTTTGGCGATAGTCCGCGTGAAAACCATGGGGTGCGTCGGGATAAACCACGATGTCCGATTTACTTTGCGCGCTCGTTAAATCACGTTTCATATCATCAACGTCGGCGAGGGAAATACCTTGATCTTTGCCGCCATATAGGCCCAGTACCGGCGCTTTTAGTTCCTTGACCAAATCGATTGGGTGCTTCGGTTGATTCGCACCGGGAACACCTTGCAAACGACCGTACCACGCGACACCGGCTTTGACATCGGGACTGTGCGCGGCGTACAGCCAGGTGATGCGGCCACCGTAGCAAAATCCGGTAATCGCAAGGCGTTTCACATCGCCCTTATTCGCTTCGGCCCACGCGACGGTCGAATCCAAATCATTCATCACTTGCGCATCGGGAACTTTGGCGACGACCTTTTCCAAAATTTCGTTGATGTCTTTCATTTTGCTGACATCGCCTTG
>JANOLP010000023.1:0-7630 GCA_031419835.1 Pseudomonadota bacterium
AGCAATTTGGTGGATCCGCTGCGCTTGATCCACCCTACCTGGGAAATTTGGTTCTAAACGATATCTGCCTAGAGAACCGCATGGATATTGCCTCTCCATCATGTCTCCCGCGTGCCCATGAGGCCCTTAGGCCGCACGATCAACATCAACACCATTAACAAATACGGTAATACCGGCGCGGTTTGCGCGATCGTGATGGAAGACAACGCGGAGTCGCTCGCCAAATTGATTCCTAATGGCGCGAGTAGGTTGGCGATAGAATGATCCATGGCGACGGAAAAGGTTTGCAACATGCCGATAATGAGCGAGGCGATAAATGCCCCAACTAGTGAGCCCATGCCACCGAAAACGACGACGACGAATACGATGCTGCCAACCGCCGCAGCCATGGCCGGCTCGGTCACAAACGCATTGCCGCCGATCACGCCGGCAAGCCCGGCCAGCGCGGCGCCGGCGCCGAATACCAGCATGAATACGCGCGGCACATTATGACCCAACGCCTCGACCATTTCCGGATGCGTGAGCGAGGCTTGAATGATCAGACCCACGCGGGTTTTCTTCAGAGCCAGGTAAAGGCTGACAAGCATGCCGACCGAAATCGCCATCATGAACACTCGATAGGCCGGATATTTGGTGCTGTAAATGCTAAAGGCGTGGAAATCCAACGCATCCGGAATTTTGTAATCGACCGCGGCACGACCCCAAATCAAGTGAACGATTTCTTCGATCAAATAAGCGAGGCCGAAGGTCAGTAGTAATTCCGCGACGTGGCCAAATTTGTGTACTAAGCGCAAACCGAAGCGCTCGATCAGCGCACCTACGCCACCGACAAGCAGCGGCGCGACAATCAACGCGGGCCAAAAGCCGAGCCATTGACTGGTTTGGTACGCGAAATACGCGCCCAACATATAGAAGCTGGCGTGAGCGAAGTTCAACACGCCCATCATGCTGAAGATGAGCGTTAAGCCGCTGGAAAGCATAAACAACAGCAATCCGTACGACAGGCCATTCAGCAATGAGGTGAGTAAAAATTCCATGGCGGGCTTAGAGAAGAACGTTCACGAAACGTCGTTTTGCCGGCAGCCGATAGACGCCAAAGTCGCGGACATCGACTGACGCAACCTTATTCACGCCGCTGCTCAACGCCAATAAATAAATCGACGCATCGGCGAAATCCATCGGCTGGTCGCGATATTTTTTGGTCAGTTCGATGGCGCGGCCGAGATCCGCCGAATCGGTGCATTCAATTTTCAGTAAGCCGGCCGCGACGCCGCGCTGTAGCCAAGTTAGGCATTTTTCTTGGTCTTGCAGATTCAGTAACGCGAGGGATTCGGTGATGACTTGCCACGTGGTGATCAGGCGCCCGTGAAATGCCTGGAGAAAAGTCATACAACGTTTGTGATGTCGATCGGCCGTATCAAACAGGCCGATAAAAAATCCGCTATCTGCGAGAACCTGTTCGATCGGCATGTTTTTTCTTGGTATAAGTGCGGTAATCTTTACGGCGCGATTCGGAATGGGAGCGCTTGGCCGATGCTGCGGTTTTCGCGTCGACCGCTGGAATTTTCAGAATATCCAATGCCAACTCATATAAAGTCGGGCCGGTGTGCATATCCAAATATTCGCTCACCCCGCGCGCAATAATGCGCGATTTAGGCAGACCCGTTTCTTTGCTATGGGCATCGATACGGGACTCTAATTCCGGTGCTAATCTAACTGATAACGGCATGATAAAAAATTGATGTGATACATATCCTAGAATAGTATCACATCGGTTGATTTTTGCTAGGACGGACGATTCATCTTGCAAGTCGTCGGCATCACCGTATCTTTGCCTTCGATACGACGATCGGTTTTAAAGCCGTTACCGGTACGTTCGACATCGAATTTCACATCTTTGCCATCGACTTTCGAATAAGTCGAAATGAACAGCGCCTGAATCAGTTGATGGTTGTCCGCGCGCATCGAAACTTCGCCGGTGTCATCGTCGAATTTCATGCCTTCCAGCGCTTTGCCGACCACGGCCGGGTCACTGGATTTTGATGCTTCCATTGCTTTGGTGAGCATTTCGAGCGCGATGCGATGAGTCGTGAAGAAAAGATCTTCCTTCGCATCTTTGAATTTCTCTTCGTAAGCCTGGCGGCTCTTAGCGGATTTCTCGTTGCCGATGTTGGCGTGCCATTGCGTGACCTGCTTGAGATGGCCGATCCCCGCGTCACCCAAGGCTGGCGGCGTGCCTAGGCCGCCCGCATAATAAGTATAAAAATCCGGTTTGTAATCGGCATCGCGGGCGGCCTTGATCAGCAGCGTCATATCGTTGCCCCAGTTACCGGTGATGACGGTGTCGGCGCCGGTCGCTTTGATTTTCGCGATATAGGGCGCAAAGTCTTTTACTTTGCCGAGCGGATGCAATTCGTTGCCCATGATTTCGACATCGGGGCGTTTCTTGGTCATCATCGCTTGGCCGGCCTTGGAAACCGCTTGGCCGAAGGCGTAATCCTGATTAATCAGGTAAACTTTTTTGATCTTCTTATTCTGCGCAATCGCGTCGGTCAACGCGGCCATTTTCATGTCGGCGTCGGCGTCGAAACGGAAATGCCAAAAGCTGCATTTGTCGTTAGTCAGCGCCGGGTCGACCGCGCCGGTATTCAGGAACATTACGGTTTTGTCGGGGTTACGCTCGTTGTGCTTGTTGACGGCTTCGATCAGCGCGGCGGCGACATTCGAGCCATTGGTTTGATTAATGTAGCGAACGCCTTGATCGACCGCTTGCTTGAGCGCAAGTTGCGCTTCTTGCGGATTGCTTTTGCTATCGAGCGGAACGATCTCGAACTTGGTGCCGAGCACACCGCCGCGCGCGTTGATTTGCGCCGCTGCGAGTTGCACATGGCGGACCATCGCTTCGCCAACGTTGGCAAAGGGGCCGGAAAGCGGATCGATCACGGCGATCTTGATTGGATCGGCGGCGAACGTCGAAAGGGAAAATGCGAGAACGCCTAGGGCGAACGGAATTTGGCGAAACTTCATGTTTACTGCCTCCTGAATTATGCATTAGGATCAAAATTTAGCCGGTAAACGCCTAGCGGCGCGACCTTAGCCTATTTGTCCCAACGTCCGGTTTTCGGTTTTGGTTTACTAACAAGTAAAATTGACGCAATCCTATCACATTCCGCTCGCGTTCGATTGCGGTGAATCGATGGCTGAAGATGCACGCGGGCTCTGGCTGTTGTGCGCCACGGCATGCCTTGCCAGAAGGCAAGCGTGGTGCGGTTGTTGGCGCGACCGCGTTGGGAAAGGTGCCTGGTGCAATCCTCGGCGTGACATTTTCCTCTAACCTTCATGTTATGATTTCCGGCAATTTGCGTGGAGGAACTCTCAAATTTAGTCGACGCCGTCGAGTCAGCCGCAGCGGTGCTTCGGGCGTTGACCGCGATTGGGCGAAACGCGACAGGATACGTTGAGCGCGCGAAGCGTGCCCAAAGTGAAATGAACTAACCTGGAGAAAACAATGGCAAAACAACTTTCTAATTCGAATCGCCGACGCGTGTTGAAATCGGCAGCGGTTTTGGGTGGTGCTGCGGCACTGGGTTTCCCGATGATTAGCCGCGCGCAGGATAAGCCGATCAAGATCGGCATGGGGACAATCCTCTCCGGCCGCGTGGCGCAACTCGGCACCTCGTCGCGCAACGCGGTGATGATGGAAGTCGAAAAATTCAACGCCGCCGGTGGTTTGGGCGGCCGCAAGATCGAAATGGTGATTCGCGATTCCAAGGGCAAAGCGGAAGAGTCGGCACGCATCGCGCGCGAACTCGTCACCAGCGACGGTTGCGAAATTATTTTCGATTGCGAATCGTCGGCCGGTGCGTTCGCGGTACACGAAGTGGCGCGGGATTTGGGCGTGTTGTGCATTCATAACCTGTCGGAAACAACCTCGCTTTCCGCCGATCCGAAATTGCGTATCCCGAACGCATTCCGCACGGCTCGTCAAGGTTTACACGACTCCATTGTCGGTGGCGCTTACGCCGCCGCAATCGCGAAAGAAAAAGGCTTGAATAACTGGGTCACCGTTGCCCCGGATTACGCTTATGGCCGCGATGCGACCGGCGATTTCGTCGAATTTCTAAAGCGCTTCAACCCCGACGTGAAAATCGTGTCGGAAGCGTGGCCGAAATTGTTTCAGGCGGATTACACCGAAGTCATCACCAAAATTTTGCAAGCGAAACCGCAGGCGATGTATTCGTGTTTGTGGGGTGGCGATCTGACGTCATTTATCGATCAATCGACCATTTATGCGTTGTTCAATCAAGCGCAGTTTTTCGCAGTAAATATGGCCGATTACACAACGCTGACAGCGGTCAAAAATTTGCCGAAGGGAATTCATTCCGGGAATCGCTATTTACGCAACTTTCCGAAGAGCAAAGCCAACATGGAGTGGGGTACGGCGTATTTCCAACGCTACAAGGAATATCCGACCAACTGGTCGTGGGAAGCGGCGGTTGGCATGCAATTTCTCACCGAAGCGCTGAAGAAAACCGGCAGTACCGATACCAAGAAATTATCCGACGCTTTGCGCGGTATGAAAATCAATTCGCCGTTTGGCGCCGATGGCACTATCACGATGCGCGCCGAAGATCAGACCGCTGTCGGTTATGCAATCGGTTGGGGCGTGACCTTGCCCAAAGATCCATTCCTGCCCGAAGTTCAAGCTGGTGACTGGAAGAGAATTTTCGAACTCGAAGCAGAGTGGAAAAAACGCAAAGGCTACGCTTAATAGTTTTTAATTTCGACAAAATCTCCGGCGATCCCGGGGATTTTGTTTGCATAAGGGGAATATTTTGGACCTAACGGCCCTAATCGAGTGCTTCACGTCGCTATCCTGCGTCGTGACGCAATCCACCAGCGGTATGATTATCGGCGGCCTGTTGTTTCTGGTCGCGGCGGGACTGACGCTGATTTTCGGTGTGCTCGGCGTGATCAACTTCACCCACGGTTCGTTTTACATGCTCGGCGCGTATTTCGCGCTGACGGTGTATCGGGTCACGAATAGTTTTTCTATATCCATTATCGGCGCGGCCCTCGGTGTCGCGTTATTCGGCGTGATTTTTGAGCGATTTTTCATGCGCCGAGTCTATGGGCAAGACGTATTAATGCAGTTACTTGTGTGTTATGCATTTGTGCTGATTCTCGATGATGTTGTAAAAATTGTTTGGGGTCCGGAATTCCAGGCTATGGGCATGCCGGACGCGTTTCAGTTGCCGCCCTTCATTGTTGCCGGCGGAATTATTCCGGCGTTTTATTTGTTTTTGATCGCCGCCGCCGCAGTGATTGCCGTTGTGTTGTGGTATGTGTTGGTGAAAACTAAGGCCGGCAAAATCGTTCGCGCAGCGGCGGTGAATCCGCAAATGGCCTCGGCGCTGGGATTGAACACCAGCCTCATTTATTCATCGGTATTCGCATTGGGTGGGGCGCTCGCGGGCATGGCCGGGGCACTCGCCGCGCCAGTGCGCTCCATGTCGCCTGGCATGGGCTTTTCGATACTGATCGAGTCCTTTATCGTTACCGTGATCGGCGGTATGGGCTCGGTGAGCGGCGCGCTGGTGGCTGCCGTATTAATGGGCCTAGTGCGCGCATTCGGCTCCATCGGTTTTCCTTTATTCGTCGAAGGCATTATGTTCTTGGCGATGGTCGTGATTCTGCTCGTGAAACCAAGCGGCATTATGGGCAAGGAGAGTCGTTGATGGGTGCCTATACTTTTCGTCGCGATTTCATCATCGGCCTCATCGCGCTAGCGTTGCTGATCGCGTTGCCTTTTGTGTTTCCGTCGCGCGTGGTGATGGATTTCATCATTCGTGTCGCCGCCTATGGCATCTTCGCCACGGCGCTTAACTTGCTGGTTGGCTTCGGCGGCATGGTGTCGTTCGGCCAAGGCATGTTCTTCGGTGGTGGCGCTTACGCATTCGGTTTGCTCATGCAAAACACCAGTGCGTCGGTGCCACTGGCGATACTGGGCAGCGTCGCGTTTTGCGCCGTGCTGGCATTGGTGATCGGCGCGATTTGCGTACGCCTAAAAGAAATTTATTTCAGCTTCTTGACGCTCGCCTTTCAGATGTTGATCCATAGCATCATCATCTCGTGGCAATCGCTCACCGGTGGCGACCAAGGCTTAGTCGGTGGTATTTCGCGCGCGCCGTTCCTCGGCATTAACTTGGCCGATCACAACCATATGTATGCGTTTGCCTGCGTGCTGTTAGTCGTTTGTTTGTTGGCGATGCGCCATATTTTGCAAACGCCGTTCGGCTATACGTTGCGCATGGTGCGCGACAACGCGGACCGCGCGAAATTTCTGGGCATCGAGGTGTGGCAGATTCGTTTGAAGGCCTTCGTCATCGCTGGCGTATTTTCCGGTATCGGTGGTATTTTGATGGGCCTATTCGTCTCCGGCGCGTTTCCCGAATTCGCTTACTGGACGACCTCGGGCGATGCCATCATCATGATTATGATCGGTGGCATTCAAACCTTCATCGGCCCGTTGATCGGCGCGGTCGTGTTTTCGTCGCTGAACGACTTGATCACGAAGTACACTGAGTATCACGGCCTGGCGATGGGTATCGCGGTGCTGATTTTTACACTGGGCTTTAAGCGCGGGGTTGCCGACTTCTTCCGCCAAATGGGTGGACGCTGGTTTACGAAGGAGGCGTCATGAGCGAGATCGCACTTAGCGTGCAAAATCTGAATAAATCCTTCGGCGGCGTTGCCGCGACGCAAAACATATCGATGGATTTTCCGCGCGGCGCACTAACGGCGATCATCGGGCCGAACGGCGCGGGGAAAACGACCTTCTTCAATTTGATATCAGGCGCACTCAAACCCGATAGCGGCAAAGTGTTACTCGAAGGCGAAGACATCACACCGATGTCGAGCGCGGAAATCGTTTCCAAGGGTATTGGCCGCGCGTTTCAAGTGGCGAAGTTATTTAAGACACTCACGGTGGAAGAGTCTCTGCGCGCCGCGCTCATGTCGCCCGCAGGAAAATCCGCCAACCTCACGCGGCGTTTCCCGATGCCCGAGACTCGCGAACGCGCCGATGAAACGATGGAGTTGCTCGGTCTGACCGCGAAAGCAAAAACCGTCACCGGCAATTTGTCCCACGGCGATCAAAAGCTCATGGATATCGCCTTAGCACTTGCCATGAAACCGAAAGTGTTACTACTTGACGAGCCGATCGCCGGCATGGGTCCGGAAGAGCGCACGAAAATGATCGACACCGTTTATCGACTGTGGCAAAAGGGCGGGCTGACGTTGATTTTCATCGAACACGACATGGACATCGTGTTTCGTATCGCGCAGAACGTCAATGTGCTGTGTTACGGAAAATTATTGGCGCAAGGCACACCCGATCAGATTCGCAGTAATCCCGCAGTGATCGAAGCCTACCTCGGCGTCGCGCACGGGGAGGCCGCATGAGCATCCTCAGCGCGCAAGGCCTCGAAGTTTTTTACGACACCAGCCAGGTTTTGTTTGGCATGTCGCTTACCATCAACAAAGGCGAAACGTTGGCGCTGCTCGGCCGCAATGGTGCGGGTAAGAGCACGACGATGAAAGCCATCGCCGGATTGTTGCCGCTACGCGC
>JANOLP010000024.1:0-5698 GCA_031419835.1 Pseudomonadota bacterium
GCACAGTTCAAGCTGCCCTATATTCACATCGTCGTGAACAACTCCTATCTCGGATTGATACGACAATCGCAACGCAACTTCAACATGGATTATTGCGTGCAACTGGGATTCGAGAACGTCAACGCGCCGGAAATGAACGGCTATGGCGTCGATCACATCAAAGTTGTCGAGGGCCTCGGCTGCAAAGCGATCCGCGTGCATAAACAAGAAGAGCTCGCCCCGGCGATTCGGCAAGCGGAGAAATTGATGGCCAAGCACCAGGTTCCGGTCGTGATCGAGGTGATCCTCGAACGGGTGACCAACATTGCCATGGGCACGGAAATCAACAATGTCGTCGAATTTGAAGATATCGCGACGGGACTGGAAGATGCACCGACGGCGGTGGCGTTGTTGGATTAATCAAGATTTCCCGGAACCACGGGGGAGGAGGGCCGCTGCAGCTTGGCGGTGAAATGAGAAAAAGGCGAGCCGGTTATCGGCTCGCCTTTTTTCTTGCCGTCATTGCGAGTTGCCTGTATCGGCGCTGCCGCTACTGCCCACGGGCCATGAACCGTACACATGTCATCCTGAGCAACGCGAAGGATCTGCTTTCGCCGCAGTAAAAAAAGCAGATCCTTCACGGAGTTTACCCTCGAGCGTAGCGAAGGGTTCAGGATGACATGTTGAAGGTGACAATTCCGGTAGGGTTCATGGAAAGGAGTGCTTTTTACGACTAAGCAATCTCGCTTTTTGCGGCGGTGAAAAGTACGAGAGTGCTTCGTCGTAAAAACACTCCTCGCAATGACAATTTGAAAAGTAGCGGCGAGTGTTTCGTGTTGAGGATCAACCGGCTTGTTCGCGCCGATGTAACTTAAAGAATGACCACATCAATTCGTTGGCATCCGGCCCGCGCGGATCGTTGTAGGGATAGCGCGCATTGCCGCCCGCCCACGCGTGTGCCAGCCCGTGTACGGTCACTTGCCGGATGTAGGGCCGTAGCGAATTGCCATAATCTTTAACTTGATAACCATATCGCGTGCCGTTCGACGCGACATTTTCTTCATGCTGAGTTTCGTCGAAAACGGTATTTTTGCCATCGGCGATCAATCGGTTCAACGCCGAAAATTGCGCGACGATCTGATCGGCATTGAGCGGATCGACGGTTCGATCTCTATCGCCGTGTATCACCATAATCGGCATATCCGCCACTTTTTTCCCGGAGAGGTCGAACGCGGCCTGTGCCGCATGTGCCGGATCGTAATCCGAGCCGTGATGCATGACCGTTAGCGCAACGGCGGCGGAACTGGCGGCTTGAAACATCAGCCCGGAATGTACTGCAACCGCCGCGAAAAGATCGGCGTAACAACTCGCCAATACGCTCGCTGTCGCACCGCCGGCGGATATGCCTGCGACGTAAATTCGCTCAGGATCGACATTGTGTTTTGGCCCGAGCATTCGCACCATGCCGGCGATGATTGCCGCCTCGCCGTTACCGTCCTGGCTCGACGGATCGAACCAATTCCAACACCGATACAGATTGGCGAGGCGCTGCTGCTCGGGATATAACACCAGAAATCGCTCACGATCGGCAAGCACATTCATGCCTGTGCCCGCCGCGAACGTTTTCGCATCTTGCTTGCAACCGTGCAGCATGACCAGTAATGGTAAACACTCGGTCGCTTGGTAATAAATGGGAAAATAAAGCCAATAGTCGCGCGCGGGCGAGACGAACGGCGCAAACGTCAGTTGGCCGGCTGATTCGCGATGCTCACCGCTCGACCAATGGCCGCGCTCGGTAGGCTTTGCGCGACGATACCATGTGGCAACTTTGCGCTTGGTCGCGGCGACCAGTCTTGCATACCAGGCTTTTAGGGTTTGAAACATCTGCAAACGCGAGCTTGGATCATGAAGCTATCCTAGTAGGATATTGTGCAAAGCAACATACGCTAATTCTTGAAGATTTCATAGGGAAAAATTGAGATTAATAATTTTTATGGATAAAATTTGCTGTATCGCACCATCAAAAATAAAACACGCTCCGGCGTTCAACGTACAATTCGCGCTTGGCTCTTTCATTCAATCGCGCCCTCATATCGCATTCCTTAGATCGATGAAATCAAACGATAACACCCTCGCCAATAGGGCGTCGCAGGCCAATATTAAGCTGCGAGCCGCACAAATTGGACTTCTAGCCGCAATGTTCGCCCTTTGGTATGGGCTAACGGAATCTGAAATATTGCCGCCATTTTTTTTTGGTAAACCGCTCGAAGTCTTGAGTCGCATTTGGGATTGGTTCGCGAGCGGAAAAATCTTTCCGCATTTAGGCGTAACGTTAATCGAAACCCTGCTCGCCTTCATCATCGGGACATTGCTCGGACTCGTTGTCGGCCTTTGGCTCGCGCTCTCGCCGATGGCAGCGCGCTTGCTCGATCCGTATCTCAAGGCTTTCAATGCGATGCCGCGCATCATTCTCGCGCCGATTTTTGCGATGTGGTTCGGTTTGGGCATTACGTCCAAGGTGGTGTTGGGCGTCACGATCGTTTTCTTTGTCGTGTTCTTCGCCGTATTTCACGGCGTCAAAGACGTCAGCCAAGTCGTGCTGAACAATGCGCGCATGCTCGGCGCAAGCAAGCGCGATTTGTTGTGGCATGTGTATTTACCGAGCGCGACGGCGTGGGTGTTTTCCAGTTTGCACACGGCGGTGGGGATGGCGTTTGTCGGCGCCGTGGTGGGCGAATATTTAGGCTCGGCGCGCGGTGTCGGTTATTTGATTTTGCAAGCGGAAGGTTCGTTCGACATCAACACGGTGTTCGCCGGCGTGCTGGTGTTGACGATATTCGCATTGCTGTTGGATAAGCTCGTCACCGTTGCGGAAAAACGCTTACTCGTTTGGCGCCCCGGGCCGACAATGAGCGAATAGAAATCAAGCGGCGGCGAGTTGTCTCGCTCGTTCCAATAATCGTTTTGCGTTGAGATAGGTCGGTGGCTCGATCCATAACCCCGCGACCAGCGCGCGATCCTTCCCTTCTGCCCGGGCTTGTTCGAACGCTCGCACCGTCTCGCGGGCGTGCGCCAATTCCACTTCGCTCGGTGTGAACACATTGTGGATCACAGCAACGTGATCGGGCAACACCACGCTCTTGCTGCGATAGCCGAGTTTTCGCGAGCGGCGCGCTTCGCGCTCACAGGCATCGGCGTCGGCGAAGGTAAAGGGGGCGTCGATCGGTTCGATGCCGAGCGCGCGGCATTCCAGCAAAAAACGTCCGCGTGCATAGGCGAGTTCTTCGGCCTCAACACTGCGCTCCGCCATCAAGTCTGCCGCCAAATCTTCCGTACCGAGTAGCGCGCTTTTCACTCGGGCGCTCGCCTGCGCGATTTCCTTCAGATTCATCACACCCGCCGCAGTCTCGGCGTTAGGAACAATTTCAATGGCGCCGAGCGGCAAGCGATGTTGCGCCTCAAGGCGATCGAGTTCCTGCGCTAGAGCCGATACCTGCGCGCCACTCGTGCACTTCGGCAAGAACACCACTTGCGGTTGCGCCGCCATCACCGCCGCAAGGTCCTCGCGGCCGATACTTTCGAGCATGTTAATCCGAACGGCAGCAACAATAGCGTGACGTTTCGCGTCGGCGAAAAGTGCGGCGGAGCACTGTCGTGCAGCCTGACGCAACTGCGCCGGCGTGCCGTCCTCCAAGTCTTGAATCAACATGTCCGGCCGCGCCCGCAAAGCTTGCGCGTGAATATCCGCATCCGCACCGGCGACGAATAGGGTCGAGCGTCGTAAATCGGCAAAGCGCATTGAAGTCATGAGTCAGAAGTGTCGATTGGTGAGTGAACGACACAATGTATGCTTTGCCAAAATTCGAGTCAACCGCGCCTAAATGTTGCTGGGGAAATCGCCCGCCTACCGACACTGCTCAGCGGTAAACCTATCGCACTCATCAACGCAATTTTAGAAAAACTATCTGCAAATATAATAATAAATAGAATTTAATTCTATCAGCAGCCCAATTCACCAGAAAATTCAGAACTCTTTTCTCCGTCTCACGCTCTAACATACTATTCATGTAATTGAGCGGCGCGTCCGGTCAATCACACAAGTTGCACCTGCCGCATACCGGCTGCCGGTGTCCCCATCGGCCCGCCGCCCCACGAAGGCGGCGGGGCCGAATGGCGCGCTTCCACAAGGAGATGAAATGCAAACAGTGACGTTGGACGACAAATACACCGCCACCAGCGGGCGCGTGTACATGAACGGCGTTCAAGCGCTGATTCGGTTGGCGCTGATGCAGCGCCAGCGCGATGCAGCGGCCGGCCTTAAAACCGGCGGCTTTATTTCCGGCTATCGCGGTTCGCCGTTGGGCATGCTCGACGAAGCCCTGTGGAAAGCGCAAAAACACCTCGATGCAAACCAGATCAAATTCGTTCCAGGCATTAACGAAGAACTCGCCGCGACCGCCGTGTGGGGCACACAGCAACTGAAACTGATCGGCCCGTCGGATTTCGACGGCGTGTTTGCGATGTGGTACGGCAAAGGTCCCGGCGTCGATCGCTGCGGCGACGTGTTCAAGCATATGAATTTCGCCGGCACCGCGAAGCACGGTGGCGTGTTGCTGGTGGCAGGAGACGATCACGGCGCCTACTCGTCGACACTGCCGCATCAGAGTGACCATCTCTTCGCAGCGTCGATGATTCCGGTGCTCTATCCCTGCAACGTGCAAGACTATTTGGAACTGGGCTTGCATGGTTTCGCGATGTCGCGCTTCTCCGGTTGCGCGGTCGCGTTTAAAGCATTGGCCGATACGGTTGAATCTTCCGCGTCGGTCGATGCCGATCCGTTCGCGTTGCAAATTAAATTGCCGACGGATTTTGTCATGCCGCCAGGCGGGCTGAATTCGCAATTGCTCAACGGCTTGCTTTCCGCGCAAGCGCGCCAGCAAGAAATGTTGATGCAGGATTACAAGATTTACGCAGCCATTGCCTACGCGCGTGAAAATAAGCTCAACCGCATCACCATCGATTCGCCGCGCGCGCGGTTGGGAATCGTCGCATCGGGCAAGTCTTACATGGATGTGCTCGAAGCGCTGGAAGAGTTGGGCATCACCGAGCAAAACGCCGGCGAGATCGGCATTCGGTTGTTCAAAGTCGGCATGCCTTGGCCGCTGGAGCCGGATGGCGTACGCGAGTTCGCGCGCGGGCTCGAAGAAATTCTGGTGGTGGAAGAAAAACGCCAGGTGGTCGAATATCAAATTAAGGAACAGCTTTATAACTGGCAAGCTGACGTCCGTCCGCGCGTGATCGGCAAGTTCGACGAGCTCGGCGAATGGGCGCATCCGCGCGGCCAATGGCTGCTGCCGCCGAAAGCGGATTTCTCGGTGGCGCAGATCGCCCGCGTCATCGCCGAGCGCATCGCGCGCTTTCACCAAAGCGATTTGATCAAAGCGCGGCTCGCGTTTTTGGAAGCCAAGGACGCGGTTTTGAGCAAAGCGGTGAGCACGCCGGTGCGTCCGGCTTACTATTGCTCCGGCTGCCCTCACAATAGGTCAACCAAAGTGCCGGAAGGCAGCATCGCGTTAGCCGGCATCGGCTGCCATGTGATGGCGACCTTCATTTATCCGGAGCAAACCCAAAGTACGACGCAAATGGGCGGCGAAGGCACGCCGTGGATCGGCCAAGCGCCGTTCTCCAAGCTCGATCATGTGTTCGCCAACCTCGGCGA
>JANOLP010000025.1:0-9907 GCA_031419835.1 Pseudomonadota bacterium
GATATCAAACAATTAAATGGCAATCGCAGGCGAGTTATTGTTACGCATTCCCTTCAAATAACGCCTTTGATTGCCATTCCGCGATCATCCGAAATGATCTGTAGATCCGCATGAATATTTGCTCTACGAGCACATCTCTACGAAAATTATTCCGCAGCAAAATAATCGGAAATCGAAACCCAGCGCCCGCCCTTTATCTGCGCGAGGCGAACTTTGCTGTTGCACAAGCGATCGGTCTTGGTGATCGCGCATTCCGGCGAACCAAACATATCCGGTGGAAATTTTGTCGTTTCCATCGCGTTATTAAACGTATCAGTGGTCAGATTTGCGCCGGCTTTTTCCGCGGCTTTCCCGAAAATGTCCATCATGTAATAACCATAAACGGAGAACACCGTGGCGTCTTCGCTGAATTTTGCCTTATATTTGCCGGCCCACTCGCGCACCAGCGGATTCGGATCATCCAAATAAGGATTGGCGGGGCCATGTACGCCATAAATTCCTTCGACCGCCTCTTTGCCAAGCGCGTGAATCAAATGCGTGTAAAGCGCCGTCGGGCCCACAAACGTCGGATTAAATCCTGTCTTGCGCGCTTCGCCAACGGTACCAACGGTTTCGCGAATGATGGTTCCAAGCACCACTAGATCACACGCCGCTGCTTTAAGCTTTGCCACCTGCGAGGAAAAATCCGTTGCGCCGCGCTTGAACGATGTTTTTTCGGCCAGCACCATCCCCATCTTTTTCAGGCCAGCCTCAGTTCCACGCAATACTTCAAGGCCGTATTCGTCGTCCTGGTAAATGATGCCGACTTTCTTTGCCGATTTTTGCTTCACTAATTGCGGAACGACAATTCGCATTTGATCAAAGTATGGCGGTGTGAACGCCATCTTTAACTTTTCCGGAGGCTCAAACATCTCACGCGAGCCGGTTAGCGGGAAAAAGTTGATGACGTTTTTTTCGAACTGAATCGGCATCGCCGCCATGTTTGGCGCCGTGCCGATGTGGCCGAGGATCGCGAACACTTCGTCGTTGGTTACGAGTTTTTGCGCAGCGAGCAACGCTTTTTTTGGATCGTAGCCGTTATCCTCCACGACCAACTTGAATTTTCGGCCGTTGATGCCGCCTTTCTCATTGAGTTCGTCGACGCGCATTTGTATGCCGTTGCGCGCTTGCTTACCGAACGCGGCGATCGGACCGGACAAATCTTGAATGGTGCCGATGACGATTTCAGTTTTGCTGATGCCCTGGCCGTCGGCAAAAGCTAAATTAGCTGCGAAGGTGGCTGCGAATAGGCCGGCGGTTATGCGAGCGATTAAATTCATGATTGATTCCTTATTGGGGTGTTTGGCAATAGGTGATAGTTGAGAGCGATACGCCGTCCCTCATCCCCACCCTTCTCCCCGAGGGAGAAGGGTGTAAATCCCCTCTCCCTTCGGGAGGGCTAGGGTGAGGGTCTGCGTAAAATTTTCCAAGGGTAATTCCTTAAGAAGCACGATACATCGACTCAATGAGTTCGGCATACTTTTCGTGGACAAACTTTCGCTTTAATTTCATCGTCGGCGTCAGCTCTTCGTCTTCCGCAGTCAATTGTTGCTCGATCAAACGAAACTGCTTGATTTGCTCAACCCGCGCAAATTGCTTATTCACCCGCTCAACTTCGCTGCCGATCAACTCTTGCACAGCGCTGGCGCGGGTCAGGCTGGCGTAATTAGAAAACGGCACGTCGTTATCTTGCGCGAATTTTTCAACGTTATCTTGATCGATCATGATCAGCGAAGTAAGGTACGCGCGCTTATCGCCGATCACAACCGCATCGGTGATGTAGGGCGAAAACTTCAGTTGGTTTTCTAGTTCCGACGGCGTGATGTTTTTGCCACCGGCGGTGATGATGATATCTTTCATCCGATCGGTAATTTTAAAGAAGCCGTCGGCATCGACGCTGCCGAGGTCACCGGTATGCAGCCAGCCATCCTTAATCGTTTCGGCGGTTTTCTCCGGCAAATTCAAATAGCCCATGAACACGTTATCGCCGCGCACTAATATTTCACCTTCCGGCGAAATTTTCATTTCGGTAAACGGTCCGGCCAACCCGATGGTGCCTGGCCGGATACGGTCGGGCGGCATCGTGGTCGCCGCGCCGCCGGATTCCGTTTGTCCCCAAACTTCTAGCATTGGCACGCCGAGTGCGAGATACCACTTGATCAAGTCCGGCGAAATTGGCGCGGCGCCGGTCGCCAAAAACCGGCAACGATGGATACCCATCATCTTACGCACATTGTCCAACGCGATGCGTCGGCCGATATGGAATTTGAGTTTGAGCAACACCGGAATCGGCTTGCCCGCGACAAACAATTCCGCGATTTGATGCCCGACCCCAATCGCCCATTTGTAAGCAAGTTGCTGCACTTTCGTTGATTCGGAAATCGCGATGGTCACCGCGGAATAAAATTTCTCCCACACGCGCGGCACCGCGAGAAACGTCGTCGGTGCGATCTCGCGAACGTTTTCCGGAATGGTGTCGGGATTCTCGACGAAATTCAAAATTGCGCCGGTATAAAGTGCCGCGTATTCACCGTGGACACGCTCGGCGATATGACACAACGGCAAAAAACAAATGCGCTCATCGTTATGATCCTGCGGCAACACTTGATTGTAGCCACGCACGACATGAACCAAATTACGATGGCTGATCATCGCGCCCTTCGGTTTACCGGTCGTACCCGAGGTATAAACCAAAATCGCGAGATCTTCCGGTTGACGAAGTTTGCTTCGTCGCGCCCATTCGTCCGGATGTTGCTTAATGTAACCACGCCCTAGCCCGCGCAACGATTCCAAGCTCATCACTTGCGGATCGTTAAAGCGCACCAGACCTTCCATATCGAATACGATGATCTTGCGCAGTTGCGGCGTACGTTCGCGAATCGCTAAGATCTTGTCGAGCTGTTCTTCATCTTCGACGAACGCGTAAACCGAGTTCGAATCGTTGAGCAGATATTCACATTGCGACGCGGCGTCAGTCGGGTAAATTCCGTTCACCACGCCGGCGGCGCCGAGCACGCCAAGATCGGTGAACATCCATTCCTTAACCGTGTTCGCGAGAATCGAAGCGCGCTCGCCCGGCTCGAAACCAAGCGCGACCAAGCCCATGCCGATCTCTTGCGAAATCTGCCCAAGCTCGCGCCAACTGACGGATTTCCAAATGCCGAAATCTTTTTGCCGCAACGCGATGCGATCGCTACGCTGTTGCACAGCGTTTTGAAACATTGTCGCGATCGTCTCGCCGGCGAGTACGATCTGGTTTGTTTTAGTTTGTTCCGTTTTCCATAACATCGTGAACGCTCGCCGATTCGCTGCCGTTATAAAACGACCGTGCCACGAGCCGCATAGATACTGGCTCCTGGCGATGCATTGCCTGAGAGCCGCCCCCATGCTGCCTGATAGGGCATTGCCATTCCCATCTCAACGCCACACCTTTTTCTTTTTCCATCGCCGCTCGCCACGCTCGCCGACGTCTTTCACGCCCAAATAAAATTCTTTGATGTCGTCTTTCTCGCGCAAACGCGCGCAGGTATCTTCCATCACGATGCGCCCTACTTCCAACACGTAACCGTATTCGGCGATGCCCAACGCCATGCTGGCGTTTTGCTCAACCAGCAACATGGTCGTGCCACGTTCGCGATTGATGCGCACGATGATATCGAAAATTTCTTGCGTGAGTTTCGGCGAAAGACCCAAGCTCGGCTCATCGAGCAACATCATTTCCGGTTGGCCCATGATGGCGCGGCTGATTGCCAGCATTTGTTGTTGCCCGCCGGAAAGCAGCCCGGCATCTTGCTTCGCACGCTCTTTCAAAATCGGAAAATAGTTGTAAACCATTTCCATATCGCGCCGAACGCCGTCGGCATCCTTGCGCGTATAGGCGCCCATCACCAAATTATTGTGCACCGACAATAGCGGAAACACCTCACGGCCTTCCGGCACATGGCAAATCCCTCGTCGCACAATTTCTGCCGGCTCTTTGCGATCGATCGCTTCTCCCTTGAAATGAATGCTGCCTTTTTGCGGATCGATAATGCCGGAGATAGTTTTTAGAATGGTCGTTTTGCCTGCGCCGTTCGCGCCGAGCACCGTGACGATGCTGCCTTTAGTCACCGACAAACTGACGCCGCGTATCGCGCGTACCGGGCCGTAGGCGCTCTCGACATTCGCTAAAGTGAGCAGCGCATCAGACATGGGCCGGCTTTCCTAAATACGCTTCGATCACACCGGGATCGGACTGCACTTCCTGTGGAGAACCGATAGCCAACATCTCGCCTTGGTTCATCGCCAACACGCGATTGCTCACGCGCGACACCAGCGACATATCGTGCTCGACCATCAGAATCGTCACGCCGAGATCTTGATTGATGTCTTGAATCCAAAATGCCATATCGTCGGTTTCTTCAACATTGAGTCCCGACGACGGCTCATCCATCAGCAGTAATTTCGGTTGGATCGCCAACGCGCGGCCCAGCTCAACGACTTTGCGCACGCCATAGGGCAATCCCGCCACGTGAGTATCGCGATGATGTTGCAAATCGAGAAGATCGATGATGCGTTCGACGTGATCGCGGAATTCGATTTCCGATTTCTTCACTTTGGGCGTAAACAATAATTCTTGCCACAGCGATGTCGCGCGATGCACGTGACGGCCGATTAGAAGATTTTGCAGAACCGTCGCTTGCTCGAACAATTCGATATTTTGGAATGTGCGCGCAATGCCCAACGTCGCAATTTGATGTGCGGGCAACGCGCTAATTTCAGTGCCTTCGAACACCAATCGACCATGGCTTGCGTTATAAATGCGACTGATTAAATTGAACACCGTTGTCTTGCCCGCGCCATTCGGGCCGATCAGCGTAAATACTTCGCCGCGATTGACGGAAAAACTGACATTGTTAACCGCTTTCACGCCACCGAACGCAACAGATAATTCCTCGACTTTCAAAATCAGTTCGTTCGCGCTCATCGATTGCGCTCCGATTTCTGAAAGGTTTTCTGCCGTTTGAACGCGCCCTTGCGATAGAACGGAAACATCTGCAAATAAGTGCGAATCTTCACCCAGCGGCCGTAAATGCCAAGCGGCTCAAACATCACGAAGCCGACAATAATTAATCCGAAAATCGTCGCTTGCAATCCTGCGGCGCCGCCGATGGCTGCCGGCAAATAATCTTTCGCAACGGAAATGGCTTGTGGCAACACGATTAAGAAAAACGCACCGAAAAATACGCCGTGAATCGAACCGATGCCGCCGATAAAAATCATCATCAGCATCTCGATCGACTGCAGCACGGTGAATTGTTCCGGCGATAAAAAACGAATCTTGTGTGCATACAACGCGCCGGCAAGCCCGGTCAACCCCGCGCTCAACGCAAACGAAATCGTTTTGTATTTTGCCAAATGAATACCCATGCTTTGCGCGGAAACTTCCGAATCGCGAATGGCAACAAACGCGCGGCCGGTCGGCGAACGTAGCAAATTGAGCACCACCCACGTGGAGACAACAACGAAGACCAGGCTGAGATAATAAAAGCCTTGCAGCGATGCGATTTTGATTCCGAACAACTGCACCGCTTTCACCGGGAGCCCGGAATTGCCGCCCGTCACGCTCTCCCAGCGTGTGAGTACTTCTTCGACGATTACACCCAAGGCCAAGGTCGCGATGGCAAGATATATTCCTTTCACGCGCAGTGCCGGTAAGCCGACGATCACGCCGGTAATCGCGGATAACAAAATCGCCATCGAGATAGATAAAGGAAACGGCCATCCTTTCGCAGCAAGAACCGCTTCAGTGTAGGCACCAACACCGAGAAACGCGGCGTGCCCGAGCGAGATCAATCCCGTATAACCGGACAGCAACATCAGCCCGAGTCCGACAATGGAATAAATGAAAATCAGTACCAATTGATCGATCAAATAATTCGATACGATCCACGGCAGCAGGATTAGCGCGACGAATAGCAAGCCATACCAAAATTGCTGGCCGCGGTGTTTCGCCAACTGAATGTCTTGTAGGTAATCGGTTTTGAAAATGAAGCGCATCGTTAAACTCGTTTACGAATCTTCTCGCCAAATAACCCATTCGGCTTAACCATCAACATGGCAAGCACAACTACGTAGGCCGCGATATCTTTGAATCCTTCCGGCAAATAAAATCCCGCTAACGATTCAACAATACCGATGATCAAGCCGCCGATGATCGCACCGGGCAAACTTTCAAATCCGCCGATCACCGCAGCAGGAAAGGCTTTCAGCCCGATGAAGCCCATGTTGACGTGAACGAAAGTAATCGGCGCGAGCAGAATTCCCGCGACCGCGGCCACTGCGGCGCTGGTCGCCCAGATTAGGCCATTGAGGCGCTTCACCGGAATGCCCATGTAATGAGCGGCGAGTTGATTTTGCGAGGCGGCTTGCATCGCGATGCCGATGCGCGTGTAGCGGAATAATCCGAACAACAGCGCGCAAAGTACGATGCTGGTCGCGATGATCACGACATGCTCCATGCCAATTGTCAGCCCGCCGACTGAAAGCATCTTGTCTTTGAATGGCACTTCAAGAACGTGGGTATCAGTGCCGATGCCGGGAATCATCGTGATCAGCCCGCGCGCCGTGTAGCCAACGCCGATCGTGACCATCACGATCGCGAACGCCGGTTGCCCAAGGATGGGCCGCAAGATTAATCGTTCGGTAAGGAATCCAAAAACCGCGAGGACTGCAACTGAAATCAGCAGCACCGCCCAATACGGCATAGCAAAATAAGCAGAGACGGTAAGGCCGACAAACGCGCCGAGCATCATCAACTCGCCTTGCGCAAAATTCACCGCTTCCGTGGCCTTGTAGATCAGCACAAAGCCGAGCGCGATCAAGCCGTAGATACAGCCTTGCGAAATGCCGCTGATTAAGACTTGCAGAAACTGCAAGGAAATCCTCCTATTTTTAAATCGGATTGGGGCCGATTTCTATTAATTTATTTTGCGATGTTGAGTGTAGCGTTTGGCAGTTGGGTTAGCAAATATCAGGCGATACTAACTTTTTAGCATCGGATCATAAAATTACGCTTGCCCCTCACCCTGCCCTCTCCCCGTAAACGGGGCGAGGGTAAGTCTTCGCGCGATGCTGAGGGAGTTTGGTCCCCTCTCCCCGCTTGCGGGGAGAGGGTGCAGGGTGAGGGGCGAGCAGCTAATTAAGGCGACAAACCGTAACCCACCAACGTATTCCTAATCGCTTCTGTTTCCGGCGAAGGCTTCACGCTGAGCACAATCGATAGCATATCGCGACAGCGCCGATATACATTCAAGCCTTCCGCCGGTTCGCCATTTTCTCGATGGCATACCATCAGCCGCCGATACAGTGGCTCGGCCAAATTATCGAGTTCCAACGCTCTGGAATACAGTGCAATCGCTTGCGCCCAATGCTGTCCGTGTTCGAGTTGCGTGCCTAGCTGCGCCACGGCGCGGGTGAATTTTGCGTTAATCTTATCGCGGGCCGAAATCGCCCACGATTCTTGCGACTCTTGTTCCAGAAAATGGCCGGCGTAGAGCCGCAACAATTCTTTCGAAAAACTTTCCACTGCAGCGGATTCCGTTGTGCACTCTGCAGAATCAAGCAATCGTTCGAATTCCCACACATCGAGCCAGCACTTGCCGCTATCGAGGGAAAGTTTTCCTTCGGAAAGTAGGACCGCGCCGTCGATACCAATGAGTTTTCGCAATCGATAAAGCGTGCTGTCGAAAGACGCTTGAGCCGCATCTCCTTCCGCATCGGGCCATAGCATTTCGATCAACGCGCTCGTCTCGACACCTTTGCCGCCGGATGCAACCAAAAGCTTAAGCAAATCCAGCGGCCGTTTCTGCACTTTACGACTGAGCGCGAGCGGCTTGCCGTCGCACAGTAATGCGAACTGCCCGAGCGTATAAATTTTAAGCGGCCGTGATGGCGCATCTAATTTCGGTGATTCGGATTTCGCTCGCAAGACACAATAGGCAACCACCGGCCGCGCGAAGCCTTTTAAATCGACTTGCCCGATATCCTCGGTTTCGACTACGGATTCGACCAACTCAAAAACCGCAACGCTTACCAAAATTTGCCCACGTTGCGCGACGCTGCAAAGCCGCGCAGCGAGATTGGTCACACGGCCGATTACGCCGTACCCGATGCGGGTTTCGTACCCGATCATGCCGATCGTCGCATAACCATGCGCGATGCCGATGCTTAGCGCGATATCGTGGCCGCGCTTGATCCACGCGGTCATCAGTTCGCCGAAGCGCTGCTGCATGTCGAGCGCCATGCGTACCGCATGAATGGCGGGGTCTTCAACGATCACCGGATCATTGAAAATTACCATCATGGAATCACCGGCGAATTGCTCCAACGTTCCGTGGTATGAATCGATTAATCGACCCATCTCACCGTGATAGGTGCGCAGCAATCCCATCACTTCTTCCGGCTCGCAGGTGTCCGCGAAAGCCGTAAATCCTCTCAAGTCCAAGAAAACAACCGTCACCTCGCGGCGGCGTGTTTTCAGCGGGTCATCCAGATCTCCGGACACGATGCGCTCGGCCAGTTGCGGCGCGAAGAATCGCTTCAATTGGCCGAGGCGCTCCAGTTCGCCCACTTGCTCCTGCACGCGTTGCGCCAACCCGGTGTTCAGCACCGCAAGTTCGGCGGCTTGTTGTTGCACCGTGTCGTTGAAACTCTTAATGCGCAGCAGCGATTTCACCCGCGCCAATAATTCGGGGCGGTTGATCGGCTTGCTGAGAAAATCGTCGGCACCGGCCTGAAGACCCTTGATGCGCTCTTGCGTGGGATCGAGTGATGTGACCATCACCACCGGCAAAATTCCGTTATCGGGATTAGCGCGAATCTGCTTGCAAACATCGTAACCGCTGATGCCCGGCATCATCACATCGAGCAACACCAAGTCCGGTTTAAGGCTCGCGATTTTCGCCAGCCCTTCTTCGCCGCTGGCCGCAGTCGCCGTGGCGTAACCTTGTGTTTCCAATAAATCTACCAGCAGCTTGCGGTTCGCCGCTGTATCGTCGACGACGAGAATCGTCGCGCGTTCGTTCACAGCGCTTTGGGCCGGTCGAGCAATTTTCGCATCTTGCCAAGGAGGGAGGCGACGCTGACCGGCTTGCGCTCCCAGTCGTCAAACCCGGCGGCGATCAATTCTTTTTCCTGCCGATGCATCACCGAAGCCGTTACCGCAATCACCGGAATATCTGAAGTTTCCGCAGCGCCACGTAGAATTTTCAATGCATCGATACCGCTCATCCCAGGCAATTGAACGTCCATCAAAATCAGCGCCGGTCGTTCCTCACCAACCAAGCGCAATCCATCCTCCGCCGTTTCCGCTTCCTGCGAACGATAACCTTTGAACTCCAACACGTCCCGCATCAATTTGCGGCTCGCGGGATCGTCCTCGACGACCAGTATCAATTCGTTGGACATAATTGCGCCACCATGTTGAAGGTAAATGTGGAACCCGCGCCCGGCTTGCTTTCCAGCCACATCTTGCCGCCATGCATTTCGACGAATTGCCGCGCCAAAGTAAGCCCAAGTCCGGTACCTTCGCGCTTGACCTTGTGACTACCACCCGCCTGCTGAAACGCTTCGAAAACTTTCTCCTGATATTCCTCGGCGATGCCGATGCCGGTATCGCCCACCGACACTCGCAGTCCGTCGTTCGTTGCCTGAGCATTGACGAAAACGCTACCGCCGTCGGGTGTGAACTTCACCGCGTTGGACAGTAAATTCAGCAATACTTGTTTGAACTTACGTTCGTCGCCGGTAAATTCATTAAGGCGCTTATCCAACTCTAACGTCAGCGTCACACCATGCCGCATAGCCCGTTCGAGAACCAAGGTCACGG
>JANOLP010000026.1:0-2199 GCA_031419835.1 Pseudomonadota bacterium
GCCATATCGATAATTTCTCCCTCAATCAGTTCGACCCGCTCGTCGGGGCCGATCAACCCGACCTCGGCCATACGATAATACTCATCGACGCTGATTTGGCGCCGCTTGATCCAGTTATCTGCAGAAACACCCATGGCTACCTCTCGAATACTCACTCTATGCTAACGCAACAAACTTTCATGCGCAATTTCGCCGGGATTGTCAACATTGCCGCGCTACCCAGCCTCCGCGTAACATAGCGCCATGATCATCAACGGCACTCACATCGACGATACCTTCGCCGAAGCCTTCGGCATGAAGGCGACCCGCATTCTCATCACCGCGCATAACTTAAAATGGGCCTACCACTCGGCGCTGTCTCTGACTGGCTTCGCGACATCCGTCATCGCCTGCGGGTGCGAGGCGGGCATCGAGCGCCGTCTTGATCCGACCGAAACGCCCGATGGCCGTCCCGGTGCGTCGATACTGATGTTCGCAGTATCGACCAAAGAATTAGCGAAACAGTTGGAGCGCCGCGTCGGACAATGTGTGCTCACCTCCCCGACCAGCGCCTGTTTCGCCGGGATTCACGACGGTGAAAAGTTGCCGCTCGGGAAAAATTTGCGCTATTTCGGCGATGGCTTTCAAATCGCGAAACTAATCGACGGCAAACGCTATTGGCGTGTGCCGGTGATGGATGGCGAATTTTTGTGCGAAGAATCGGCCGGTATGGTCAAAGCGGTCGGCGGCGGAAATTTTTTGATTCTTGCAACCGACCAAGCAGCCGCACTAGCGGCGTCCGAAGCTGCAATCGAAGCGATGCGCAAAGTGCGCAACGTCATCATGCCGTTTCCCGGCGGCGTGGTGCGTTCCGGTTCGAAAGTCGGCTCGAAATATAAAGCCTTGCCGGCGTCGACCAACGACGCGTTTTGTCCGACGATTCGCGGCATTACAAAATCGGAACTCACGCCGGACATCGGTGCGGTGTTGGAGATCGTCATCGACGGATTAACGGAAGCGGACGTGGGCGATGCGATGATGGTAGGCATTCGCGCCGCGTGCGCGCGCGGCGCAGCGAAAGGCGTGAAGCGCATCAGCGCCGGAAATTATGGCGGCAAGCTCGGGCCATATCATTTTCACTTGCATAAATTGCTGAAAGCCAAACCGTGAGCGCGCTGACATTTTCGCTTAAGGTAAAACTAACGCAGCGCGTTGATTGTTCGGCGCTCACGCCCGATGGCTTGAGAGGCAAGACTGGCGCGGAGATTGGGCGTATCGCTTTGCCGATCGGAAATACCAACGTTGCCGTTGCGGAACTATTCAAAATAAATGGCCGCGATTCGGATCGGATTATTTTTTCCAGCGACGGCGGCAAACTCGATCGCGTCGGCGCGGGAATGACTGGCGGCGAAATCGTGGTTGAAGGGACCGCGGGCGATTACCTTGGTTTGGGAATGAAGGGTGGCACGTTACGAGTCGCGGAAGATGCAGGCATATTCGCCGCCTGCGAAATGCGAGGCGGCGAGTTGCGCATCGATGGCAACGCGGGGGATTTTGTCGGCGGCGGATTGCCCGGCGAGCGTCGCGGCATGTTCGGCGGCATCGTTGTGATTAACGGAAATGTTGGCGCGCGCGCCGGCGATCAAATGCGCCGTGGCATGATTTTGGTTGGCGGCAGCACCGGGGATTATTTGGGCTCGCGCATGTCGGGCGGCACGATTGTCGTGATGGGTGATGTCGGCGCAAACGCCGGTTTTGCGATGAAGCGCGGTACACTATTACTTACGCAGTTGCCGAATGATCTACCGCCGACGTTTAACGATTGCGGTGTGCATCCGTTTGGATTTTTGTCATTGTTGCTGCCTGCGATTCATCGGCACGGCAAGCCGTTTTCGAATTTGCAATTTCCGACCTATCACGCACGTCGCTGGATGGGCGATTTAGCAAACGTTGGGCGCGGCGAAATTTTGACACCCGGGTAGGGCAATGAAATGGACTCCTCCCGCCCTAACGGCATCGAGATGTGCCAAAGTGGAGATGGTTAAACCTGACCACTTAACGAGAAGAGAGGAGTCCGAGATGAAGCTTAAACGAATTGGGGTAGATTTAGCAAAGAGCGTATTTCAGGTTCACGGAGTGGATAGTCACGAACGGGTTCAAGTGAGAAAGCAACTCAAGCGCAGCCAGATGCTCGATTTCTTTCGCCAAGTTGAGTCGCCT
>JANOLP010000027.1:0-11642 GCA_031419835.1 Pseudomonadota bacterium
TCGTTACGTGGTCAGGTTTAACCATCTCCACTTTGGCACATTACGATGCCGTTAGGGCGGGAGGAGTCCATTTCATTGCCCTACACAAGAAATGTTACGTCGATAGTTTGATGATCCGTGTCACTCGCTCAACTGTTATCAACGCACCGATCGAGTCTGGTCGGTGCTGCGCGATTTCAATAGCCATACTGAATGGCATCCCGCCATTGCGGAATCGAAAATCGAGCACGGCGAGCCGTCCGATCGCGATCATCGGCTAACCGATTGCATTCTCAATGCCGATATCCCACTTGAAAATTATGTCGCTACGGTCCAGCTGAAACCCGTTACCGATGGCGACGGCACCTATTGGCATTGGCAATCGACGTTTCGCGCGCCGCGCGGCCGCGAGCAGAAACTCGCCGACATGGTCGGCAACGGCGTTTACGAAGCAGGCTTCGCCGGTGTCGCGAAGTTGCTGGCTGCAGGCGGCGGTACAGCGACGCCGCAGATTGCATCGCGCGCGACGGTGCGCGGTCAAGCAATGGTGTTCGAACGTGCCGACGGTATTGCATTACCCCAGCGATCCAATCAGGTTAGGGCAAATGGCCGACCGCTTGTGGCAGGCGTTACAGACAGGAATGGCGCGGCCACACATCGGTGCGAGAGATCCGTTGGCGGCGGCGCGCGAAGCCCATCGTGATTTGGAAGCGCGTACAACGCGTGGCTCGTTGTTGCTTATTCCGTAAGCGACGCAATTCGGCATTGGCCTGGAAGGCGCATGGATATTGGCTCGTGGCGCGGCATGCCTCAAAGCGCACGCCGTATGCTGATCGTGGCCTCGCCGACTAAATTCTAGTGTGGATTGGTTGGGTGTGCGCAATACTTACGCTATTGTCAACGGAATTCACGATACGATTTAATTTTTTTTCGACATCCTAGTAGGAAATTTTGGTTCGTTATCTGAAAATCGCAATCACACTCGTTCTGGCAACAATGAGCGCAATCTGGTTTCTCATCGCATTAGGAAAGCAGGCTGCGTGGCGACCTGCTTTGGCGACGTGGGAGTGCGGTGGAAATCCTCCGCCCGTACCCACGGGTTGGCACGAAGCGATTGCAGCCACAGCCGTCTCCGACTGGGTGTTTTCTTTAGCTTTTCCTATAATCTTCGCGGCGCTCATACTGTGCATGACACGCTTTCGAGTAACCCTTCTATTTTCGGTGCCGTCGTTTGCCCTGCATATGGTAAATCGATGGTTTGCACTCGAAGCGGCAGTTAAGCCTTGGGGGCTATTGTGGGCTGAAAAGAAATGCCGTCGTGGATACAAGCGCCGTCGACGTGCTCCTGCTTATTGTCGCGATAATTGGTGGGATCGTATTTGGTATCTTTCAACTGAGGGCTTCACGCAAAGCAAATGCGATTAAACGCCTAGTTGCACGTCGGTCACAATAGGAGTTGCACCGTTTTACAAATTGCGGGACGGAATTCAGCGGGCTATTGTCCCGGGACGCCTATCTCAATTGCCTCTTGACGGGGTAACACTGAAGAGCCTATGGATTTGCCTTTCCTTGACGATTGAGCGAGGCCCGATATTCAGGACGGGCAAGTTGATGATACTTCGATATCGACACCAACGTTTGAAAACATTCCGGCCAGCGCGTAACGGGCGATTTGTTTCCGAACAGGTATTTGTCAAAAATTCTCGATTTCCCGCGCGGTTGTTCGCCTTGTTAAAATAGATTCGTAACTTTAAATTTTCGGAGGGCTTATGCAAGGCGATAAGAAAGTCATTCAGTTCCTTAACAAAGTTCTCGCTAACGAACTCACTGCGATCAATCAGTATTTTCTGCATGCGCGGATGTTCAAAAACTGGGGCTTCCACAAGCTCAACGAATACGAATATAAAGAATCTATCGATGAGATGAAGCATGCGGATAAACTCATCGAGCGCATACTTTTTCTCGAAGGCCTACCCAATTTGCAGGAGTTGAATAAGATTTTAATCGGCGAAAATCCGCTTGAGATGATCAAATGCGATCTGAAGCTGGAGCAGCAAGGCCATCCGGTCCTCAAAGACGCCATCGCCCATTGCGAAAAATGCGGCGACTACATCACGCGCGAGCTGTTCGAACACATCCTCGAAGGCGAGGAAGAGCATATCGATTGGCTGGAAACTCAACTTGGGCTGATCGAGAAAGTGGGATTGGAAAACTATCTGCAGTCGCAGATGTAATATTTTTTCGCGATCGTTTCTTTGAAGCGATCGTGCCACGATGTCCATGGTGTCAATGCTCTAGCGAGAGCAGGCCGGTAAGCCGCATGAATATTGGCTTCTGGCATAGGCAACGCCACGAGGCAATGTTGGTGCGGCTCGTGGCGCAGTGACCCATCCCCACCTTAGTCCTCCCCTTGAAGGGGAGGAGACTAGCCCTTAGTCGCCTCCGGCAACGAAACTCTCCTTGTCGCCACGTAGAACTTAGGGCGATAATTCTCGTCTTACTCGTTTTCCCTCCATGGCGCCCTTGAATTTATCTTCTGTTAGCGGCTATACCCGCATCGCAATTACGCTGCACTGGCTGATCGCTTTGATGATCATTGCGAATTTTGGTCTCGGTTTGACCATGGTCGATATGACCTTGTCGCCGCAGAAACTGAAGTTTTTTTCATGGCACAAATGGGTCGGCGTGACGATTTTTATGCTGGTGTGTTTGCGCTTGTTGTGGCGGCTCGGTCACGCCGCGCCCGCATTGCCCGCGAGCATGCCTGCGTGGCAAGTCCGCGCGGCGCATTTGAGTCACGTGCTGCTCTATATGTTGATGTTCGTGATTCCGCTGTCGGGCTGGATCTATAGTTCTGCGGCCGGCAAGCCCGTAGTTTATTTGGGGCTCATTCCATTGCCGGATCTGGTCGCTGCCGACAAGGGTTTGGCCGAGACGCTCAAGGAGGTTCACGAGTATTTGAATTTCACGTTGGCTGCGTTCGTGTTGCTGCACATCGCTGCGGCATGGAAACATCACTTGGTGGATCGCGACGATGTGATGTCGCGAATGCTGCCTTTTCTTGCAAAAAAATGAGGATGGATATGGTTGGAAAAATGATTGCGATGAGTATGGCTTCAATGTTTATTGCCGCGCCGATTTGGGCGCAGCAGCAATTGGTTGCGGCGAAAAGTGAAATGAAATTTTCCGGCAAGCAGATGGGCGTCGCGCAAGACGGTAAGTTCGGAAAATTTAGCGCTAAAGCGAATCTTGATCCGAAGAAGCCGGACGCGAGTCGCGCGGAAATCACTGTTGAAGTGAGCAGTATGGATCTCGGTAGCGACGAGGCGAATGCGGAGGTAATTCGCCCGGATTGGTTCGATGCAGCGAAATTTCCGCAGGCGAAATTCGTATCCTCGAGTGTGAAGAATATTGCCGGCGACAAATTCGAGATGCGCGGAAAAATGACCGTCAAGGGAACGACGAAAGAGGTTGTCGTACCCTTCACGTTGAAAGAAGCGGGTGGCGTGACGACGGCGCAAGGCGCAATCGAAATCAAGCGCCTCGATTACAAGGTGGGCGCGGGCATCTGGGGTGATTTAGAAACCGTGGCGAACGAGGTCCAAATTAAATTTCTATTGACCTTGTCCGGCCCGCCCATCAAGTAGTTTCTCGCTCCTAAGTATGAATATTTCGCATTCACAAAATGACAACAATACAATCTCGCCTGGCTTGCCGGGCACTTTTCTGGCTAGCCTTTTTTTGGTTCCTTCAAATGAGTTTCGCTTATGGCGCCGATTCAGAACCGGTGAGCGTTAGCGCCACGGCGGCGCCACCAAAACCGGAAACCGCGCAAGGGCCCACGGTGATTCGCCGCCGAGCGACGATATTGGACGAGTACACCGCGTTACCGAAAGGCGATAGCCGCAATCGAGTTCTATTAAATGTGACTTATTCGTTCGGTGAGAAGCGCGATTATGGTTTGACGGTCGAAGTACCTTACGCGCAATATCGCGCGAATGGCGTTGCCGGTAATGAGTCCGCAAATGGCTTGGGCGACATTCGAACGTTTTTAATCCATCCCTTCGCGACACAGGGAAAATTTATTCATTCCTACGCGCTGGAAACTTATTTCAACACGGCCAGCCCGGCGGTGTTGGGGCAGGGCAGTACGACTCTGCTGCCGTCCTACGCGCTGACCTATCGGTATAGCAAAATGTTTCAACTCATCGGACTCGTGCAGTATCAATTCGATGTGCAGCGCGATGATGGCGAAGATCATGTGCGAACACTCAATCTGCGGCCCTTTATGATTCTGAATTTCCCGAGCGATTATTATTCGATTTCTGAGGTGAAGGCGATTCTCGATATCGAACACGACAATCGCTGGAATGTGACGGCGAGCACGTCGCTTGGGCGCTTGTTCGGTGCACGTAAGCAATGGGCGATGTTCGCTGTGGCTGGTGCGCCGCTGAATGATTTCGCGCGGGATTTCGTGCAGAAGTACCAGTTCAAAGCGGGCATCAATTATTTTTTCTGATTGCGAATATGGCTGATCCCAAATCATTCCACATGAGCGCCGAGGAGTTTCGTCGGCATGGCAAAGAAGTAGTCGATTGGATCGCCGATTACTACGAGCGCGTCGAGTCGCTGCCGGTGTTATCGCAAGCCAAGCCCGGCGAGATTCGCGCCTCGCTCCCAGAGCGTCCGCCGCAGCAGGGCGAATCGTTTCGCGCGATGTTGTCTGACGTTGATCGACTGATCATGCCCGGAATTACGCATTGGCAATCGCCGAATTTTTTCGCGTTTTTTCCGGCTAATTCGTCGGGCCCATCGGTACTCGGCGAGATGCTTGCATCCGGCCTTGGCGTGCAAGGCATGCTTTGGGCGACGAGTCCTGCGTGTACCGAACTAGAAACCCTCGTGCTCGATTGGCTAGTCGATATGCTCGATCTACCGGCGAAATTCAAATCGAGCGGTAGCGGTGGCGGCGTGATTCAAGATACGGCGTCGAGCGCGGCGCTGTGCGCGCTACTTGCTGCGCGGGAGCGCGCGACAAGTTTTGCGAGCAACGAGCAAGGCGGCGACGGAAAGTTAATCGCCTACACGTCGAACCAAGCCCATTCGTCGATCGAAAAAGCGGTGAAAATCGCCGGGCTCGGGCGCAAAAATTTGCGCTTGATTGACGTCGATGAGAATTTTGCGATGCGGCCGGAAATGTTGCTGGAACAAATTAAAAAAGATCGTGCCGCCGGTCTTATTCCATGTTTTGTTTCGGCCACGATCGGTACAACGTCATCGAACGGCCTCGATCCGCTGCCCGCAATCGGCGCGATTTGTCGCGCAGAGAACATTTGGTTTCATGTCGACGCTGCGATGGCGGGAACCGCTGCGCTGTGCCCAGAGTTTCGTCACATTCAAGTGGGCTTGGAATTCGCCGACAGTTATTGCTTCAATCCGCACAAATGGATGTTTACCAACTTTGACTGCGATTGTTTTTACGTCGCTGATCGCGCGGCGTTAATTAAAACGCTCAGCATTCTGCCGGAATACCTGCGCAATCAAGCAACGGAATCCGGCGCGGTATTCGATTACCGCGATTGGCATATTCCGTTAGGTCGGCGCTTTCGCGCATTGAAATTATGGTTTGTGATTCGACATTACGGTGTTGAAGGATTGCAATATCACGTTCGCGAGCATGTTCGATTGGCGCAGGAATTTGCTGGCTGGATAGGTGAATCCAAAGACTTTGAATTGGCCGCTGCGGCGCCATTGAACTTGGTGTGTTTTCGACATCGCGGTGGAGACGAGGTGAATCGAAAATTGCTCGAACGCTTGAATCAGTCAGGAGAAATTTACCTTACCCATACCCTGCTTAATGGAAAATTTACCTTGCGGCTTTGTGTTGGGCAGACTCACACTGAATATCGCCATGTCGAACAAGCGTGGAACAACATACGGGCTGCGAGCCAATGATGGCGCGGTGTTTGGCGCGATATGCCCTGCGACTAAGCCGCCGTGCGGATCACAGGCATGGCGTCCGGAAAAATAATTAAACTAAAAAAGGCAGCTTTCATGGCTGCCTTTATCTGATGGGTGGCGATGACCTAGCGTTTCATCAACATATTTTTGATGATGCCAATAATCACCATCAATACGCCGCCACCCATGCCCGATCCCAACACGTTTCCCAAGATGCCGCAGCCGGTCGCGCCGGCGCCGCCGCCAAGCAGACCGCCAAGAATTTGACTGCCGATACCACCACCCAAAATACCTGCCACGGAATTACCTCGTACGCCCAAACTAATTGTTTTGACCAGGGCGCCAACGATATTGCCACCGGCGGCGCCGCTGATGAGACTAATGACGAGAGAGACGATATCCAAATTTTTCTCCTTGATTAGTGATTTGCTGGGTTCGTCTAGACGCGCTGTCCCTGTCGGTTCTGGACGGCGCCGCGATGCCTTGGGAAATTGTGCCAAGCCTTAAGGTGCATGAACTGGTTAAATTTCACAGCGAAACCGATCCGAAATCCCGCGCACTTTATACCACCGGATTTGTCGTTGCGATGAATTTGGCGAAGTACGCGAGTCTTCCTGCAGATTTGAAGAAGGTGATCGATGCCAACAGCGGCGCGGATTTTTCCGCGCTCGCTGGAAAAATGTGGGATGATACCGCCGCGCCGCGCCGCAAATTGGCCGCTGCTCGTGGCAATCAATTTTCCGTGATATCGCAAGACGGGTTGAAAATTTGGGCAAAGATTGGCGAGCCGTTTGTTGATGCATGGATTAAGGAAGTAAACGCGAAGGGTATGGACGGGGCGGCGTTGCTAAAGAGTGCGAAAGAACAAATTGAGCGGTTTGATCCCAATTGACCCACAGCGTGAAACTATTCACCACCCAATCCGAAAAATAATTTAAGCGTAGCGATATTCGATATGGAAAAAATAGATGTCATCATCCCGGGACAAATTGACCCGGACGCCGATGTTCAGCAAGGCCTCGGTAAAGCGTTGCGTTATTGGGTAACGGCGTTGGCATTACTGGGCGGGATGGTGTTGGTTCTTCTCGTTGCGATGTCGGTGGTCAGTATTCTCGGTCGAGCGTTGTTCTCCAAACCGATTCAGGGCGATTACGAGCTTGCGCAAATGATGTCCGCGATGGCCGTGTCGCTCTTTTTGCCCTATTGTCATTTGCGCCGCGCCCATATTCTGGTCGATTTTTTTACCGCTGGCGCAAGCAAGCGCGTTAAGCATTGGCTCGACGCAATTGCCGGCTTGTTGCTAACCGTGATCGCTGCGGTGTTTGCCCGGCAACTTTTTATCGGCATGACCGACGGGCAGGACTCTGGCGAGACTTCTATGTTGCTCGGACTGCCGGTCTGGTGGCCTTACACAGCGTTGGTGGTGGCATTTGGTTCGCTTAGCCTTACTGCACTCTATTTCACTGTCATCGAACTAACCCGCGGCATAAAGGGCCAGTCATGACCGGTACGCAACTGGGTTTGTTGATGCTGGGCTTGATGCTGCTATTAATGGCAGCGCGCGTTCATATCGCGATCGCGATGATGGTTGCAGGCATCGTCGGATACGCAACGCTGGCCGGTTGGGGCCCACTCTTGGCGCACTTCAAAAACAGTGCATATGCCCGCTATTCGAATTACGAATTGTCGGTGATCCCGCTCTATTTGCTGATGGGCGCATTCGCGGCGCGAGGGGGATTATCGAAGTCATTGTTTGATGCGGCGGCAAAATTTATCGGCCATTGGCGCGGCGGATTGGCGATGAGTGCTATCGGTGCCTGCGCCGGTTTTGGTGCGATTTGCGGATCATCGCTCGCAACCGCAGCAACAATGGGTCGCGTTGCGCTCCCAGAATTACGTCGCTATGGCTATTCGCCGCGTTTGGCGACCGGAACGCTTGCGGCTGGCGGCACCTTGGGTATTCTGATTCCACCTTCGGTCGCGTTGGTGGTCTATGCAATGTTGTCGGAGCAAAACATCGCCAAGCTCTACGCGGCGGCGATGATCCCCGGCATCGTCGCGACTATCGGCTACATGCTCACGATTAGGATTGTGACGCGACTGAATCCATCTGCCGGCCCGTCCGCACCTCGGGCTTCCTGGCCGGAACGGTGGCGCGCCGTCGTTAACGTGTGGCCCGTTGCCTCGATATTTTTTCTGGTCATCGGAGGCATCTATCTAGGGTGGTTCACACCCACCGAAGCGGCCGCAGTCGGCGCCGCCCTGGCCGGTGTCGCTGCATTTTTGCGCGGTGGCCTGAATGGCAAAGAATTTGTCGAATGTCTGCTTTCCACGGCAGAATCGTCGGCGATGATTTTTTTCATTTTGTTGGGTGCCGATACCTTGAATTCGTTTTTGGCGCTGTCGCAAATGCCAGCCGAATTGTCGGCATGGGTGCGAAATCTGGGTGTCTCACCGTTTTGGGTCTTAGTTACGATCATTATGATTTACATTATTTTGGGTTGCGTAATGGACAGCTTATCGATGCTGCTCCTAACTATCCCCATTTTATTGCCGATTGTTTTAGGGCTAGATTTTTGGGGGATGGATGAAACGAGCAAAGCGATTTGGTTTGGAATATTGGCACTGACGGTGGTTGAAATTGGCTTGATTCATCCGCCGGTGGGAATGAACATTTACATCATAAATAGTATTGCCCGCGACGTGCCGCTAATGGAAACGGTGAAAGGTGTGTTGCCTTTCTTGGCTTCAGATTTTGTGCGCATCACATTGCTTATTCTGTTTCCGAGTATTTCTCTTTGGCTGGTTAAGCTCATTAACTAGCGTTCTAAGATTTGGAGAAAAGTAAGTTACTCTACTAATATTGACTAGGAGAAAAAATCCTCGTACATTGCAATTTGTAACGTTTATGTAGCTTTTGCTGGTTACCATTCTGGATAGAGCGATCCACCAGATCGCCGCGGTCAAAATAATTTTCTGGGGAGCTAAAAAACTAAAATTTCTGACGTCGGGCTGGTGTGTCATCGCGCTGCCTCGACTCATTCCGCAGATTGTCGAGCATCGGCTGGGGGCGAATGACTGTTATAGAAATTATTCAATAACAGGAGCCCGGCCATGATTAGATTATTTTTTTCTTTGGCGATTATTCTCTTCGCCTTCCCGCTTCGCGCCCAAACCATTTCCCTTCAGCCTGTTGTCGCAGGCTTAAAAACTCCCATCGGCGTTTACAACGCCAAGGACGGCTCTGGCCGGCTTTTCATCCTCGAACAAGGAGGCGCGATACGAATTTGGAACGGGACGCAGCTTCTACCCACTCCATTTCTGGACATTGATCCACTCACCAATGGCGGCGGCGAGCAGGGCCTGCTTGGCATCGCGTTTCATCCCAATTACAAAAGCAATGGTTTATTTTTCATCAGTTATACGGATATGTCAGGCAATACGGCGATTGCGCGCTACAGCGTATCGACCGCCAATCCCAATGTCGCCAACGTTAGCTCTGGCACCACTATCCTAACGGCGACGCAGCCGTTTTCGAATCACAATGGCGGCCAAATCCAATTCGGTCCCAATGGTTATTTGTATATTTCCATGGGCGATGGCGGCTCCGGGGGTGATCCGGGAAATCGCGGACAAGACCTTACAACACTGCTCGGGAAAATGTTGCGCATTGATGTCGATCGCGGCTTGCCGTACACCATTCCGCCTACCAATCCTTTCGTTTCCAATACCAACGCGGCGGTCAAGAAAGAAATATGGGCCTATGGCTTGCGCAACGCCTGGGGCTTCAGTTTCGACCGTAATACCGGCGATATGATCATGGGCGACGTGGGACAGGACGCCTGGGAGGAAATCGACTTTCAACCACGTTCCAGCCGAGGCGGCGAGAACTATGGCTGGCGCAAAATGGAAGGCACCCATTGCTTCAATCCCACTACAAATTGCAACGACGGTACGCTGAAGTTGCCCATTCTCGAATACGCTCATACGGTCGGCAATTGTTCCGTTACTGGCGGTTACCGTTATCGCGGTAGTCGCTGGGCGAATCTTGCGGGGATTTATTTTTATGGTGATCTGTGTAGCGGCCGCATTTGGGGTGGCAAGCAAAGTGGCGCCAGTTGGATCTCCAGCGAGCTATTGGATTCCGCGCTGACCATCACCGCGTTTGGTGAGGATGAAGCGGGAGAAGTGTACGTTGTCGGTTTCGGCAGCACTAACGGCGCGCTGTATCGAATCGCTTCCACTGGCGACAGTGAAATCGTGATCGACAATGCTGGCATCGGACAATCGGATACGTCGCGCAGTTTTAGCGGAACTTGGTGTCTATCCATCGGCACGAATTTCTTTGGAAGCGCTTCGCTTTACAGTTGCGGTGGCGGCATCGATACCTATCGTTGGACACCGACCATTCCCAGTGATCGTGCCTACGATGTCTATGTTCGTTGGACCTCGAATCCCAATCGTGGTACCTCGGTTCCCTTTAAAGTCGTACACGCGGGTGGCACGACGACCGTGAATTTCAATGAGCAAACGGCAGGTGGTGTGTGGACCTCGGTTGGGCGCTTTACCTTTAGCGCAGGGTCGACGGGCTATGTCGAGACGAGCGATAGCAGCGGCCAGGCTAACGCCGATGCGGTTCGTTTTGTTCCCGCCAGCGGACCGGCAACGGGAAAGCTAACGATGAGTAAGGCCGGTAGCGGTGGTGGGCGCGTGACCACGGTACCGGGTGGTATCGATTGCGGCGCGGATTGCGTCGAAGAGTTTGCGCTCAATACCGTCGTTCAAGTTACCGCTAAGCCCGACCCAGGATCCGTGTTCTTCGAATGGGGCGGGCCTTGCGGAGGAAACGGCGCCTGCAGCATCACTATGAACGATTCGAAGTTTCTCGCCGCAACATTCCGTGTCGCCGATACGATCGTCGATAACGCGGCATTAGGTGTGCAGGATACCCCCGGCGGACGGTCATTCACTGGCCAGTGGTGCCGATCCGTCGGCACATCGCCGAATGGCGCCGATTCGCTCTATAGCTGCGGCGCGGGAGCCGACAGCTATCGCTGGACGCCGAATGTTCCAAAGACGGGAGGCTATAACGTCTACGCGTGGTGGACGACGCACCCCAATCGATCTGCAAGCGTGCCGATTGCTGTTGCGCATTCAGAAGGCACGGCAACGGTGAATGTCGATCAACGGATCAACGGCGGCAAATGGGTGTTGCTTGGCACGTATACATTCGCGGTGGGCAAGACCGGGTTCGTCGAAATGAAGGACAGCAACGGCCTGGCATTGGCCGATGCAATCAAGCTCGTTCCCGCGTTTTAACGGGAGACCATCATGATTGCAAGAACGCTTCTGTTAGCACTTTATGCCAGCATCATGGGTACGCTCGCTCAAGCGCAAGTAAATAGCGCTACGCCGGGATGGTTTCCATTCAATAGGTTCCAGAGCGGCGCTGCAGGCAATATTGGTCTGTGAGCCGCACTGGAATTGGGGATTCGATAAAGGGAGATGACATGAGACTCACGTTTAGATTGAGGTGGAAACCGGTATTGATTGTTCTGTTTGTAACCGGTAACCAGCCGGCGTTATTGCCTCACTTGCCCAGGCCGTATAGATCGGAACGCAGAGGATTCGCGGCAAACAACGGCTTCCACCGCCGTGGCGTGAGTTGATGTACTTGGGAGGCCGGATGCTGACCAACGCGC